>NZ_JBALMR010000007.1:87391-144648 GCF_036963165.1 Bacillus sp. JJ675
CCTTTGTAGAATCCACATAATATCTGAAAACCCTTTTTAATTTGTTGGATAGATTCAAATTATATTTCCTTTTAAAGACTAAAGCACGAAGTAAGTTAAGCTCAACATGTGGATTCTTTTCTAAATTAACGTCGAGCTCAGATTTCATCAAAGTTTCCTTTAATAAATCTGCATATAAACAGTTAGAGTTAAAATTGTACACTATCCCATCAATATTGAGGTAAACAGACTTTGCCAAATTCTCCTCACTTGGTTTTAAATTAGTGTTTTTAAACGCCCAAGTATTATTTAAATCCCATATGTCAAAATCAATACCCGAGACTTTAATTTTATATCCACCAAATCTATTTTTATAATATTCATAATCATTGATAATATTATTAAACTTCATTTCATCAGTAAACTTTATTGCAATATCAAAATCTCTAGGATATTGGTCATTTTTAATATATATATCCCTTACAGCACCACCGAAGAAGAGTAATTCTCCTGTTTCCGACAATTTTTCAACAAAATTTAGGGTTTCTGAGTATCCTCCAAGCAAATTTATTAAATTTGCTTTAACATTTCCATCAATTTTACTCATTATTAACCCCCTTGCACATTTATGGTAACTTTACTCCTAATAATTCTTGATGCAAGTTCACTGCTTAACCGTCAGTCATTCCAGAAATAAAGTCAGTAACTAATAATAGTCTATTGTATAATGTTAGTTCCGAAAAGTCTATTTCCGGTTTTCCATCTTCAGAAAAACGATGAATATGCCTAAAGTTCTCTGAAATTAGATGTACTAACTTTTCGTGCTTATTTTTAGATTTTTCTAACCCCTTAACATTGGTCACAGCTTCAATAAATAGCGATAATAAATCGGTAATAACTCTATCCCCAACTAATTCTAAAGTCAAAACTTCCTTATTAGAAAAGACATATTTAAATGCTAAATTCCTTAAATCTTCAGCTATTTCATTTGCAGATGAAGTAGATAATAAGTCACCCTCGAATTCTCCACTCATAATTTGATCATAATTTGTTTTAAAACTCTCTACTACTGCAAAAATCATAATACCTTGAATAGATACTTTAAAATTTTGAACATCAATTAGGCCCTTATTAGGTACCTTATTCTCAATGGCCTGAGCTCTATACTCTTCTAATTTTTTAAATACTAATTCGTATTTTTCACCAAATTTTCCCTTTATTTTCAAATATTTTTCTTCCCAATTAAATACTCCTTTTTTAACAGCATCTTCGATATCAGCGGTTAAATACGCAATATCATCTGCTGCCTCCAATATATAGGTGGCAGGATGCCTACATTCGCCAATTCCAACATTAGAAGATATTTTTTCAAATAGCTCTTTTTCAGCATAAAAATAACCAAATTTCTTTTTCCCTTTTTTGGTTACATTATCATGATTTGATGGCCAAGGATATTTCATTAAGGTAGCTAGAGTTCCATATGTAAAGTTTGCACCATATGGATCATTTAAAAATTGTAACTTCGATAAAATCCTAATCGCCTGTGCATTACCTTCAAAGTATAAAAAATCATTTTTTTGTTGTTCATCCAATTCCCCAAATTTTTGTTGTGCATGTTCAAAAGAACTACTATTAAACCAAGTTTCAAACCACTTTCTAATAATATCTTCTCCATAATGCCCAAAGGGTGGATTACCTAAATCATGTACTAAGCAGGACACTTCTACCAAAGATGCTAATTCTTTTGCTTTGGCGAAATCAGCAAACACTTTTTCTTCAATCAACCAACTTCCTATATTCCAAGCTAGAGAGCGTCCTAAAGACGCGACTTCTAGTGAATGAGTTAGTCTTGTTCGAATAAAATCATTATTCTGTAGAGGAAACACCTGAGCTTTATCTTGAAGTCTCCTTAATGAAGAAGAATAAATTATTCTTTCATAATCTTTATCAAATTCATTTCTATGAGGTAAACTTATTCCTAATGATTCTCTCTGTCTTTCTGTATTTAAAAGTTGATCCCAGTTTAACACAAAAAACCGCTCCTTTCTGAAAACATTATCTTACATTATTTTTCTAATAAACACCTTATTTTAATACATTTAATAACCTCATTTACTTATGGTACGGCTCCCCCCGATTAATCCGAAAAGCCCGATAAACCTGCTCCAGCAAAATCAGCCTCATAAGCTGATGCGGAAACGTCATCCGCGAAAACGACAGCTTTTCATCCGCACGCTTCAGCACGGCATCGCTTAAGCCCAGTGAGCCTCCGATAACAAAGGTCACCTTGCTCTTCCCATATGTGGCGAGTCTATCCATATTATCGGCTAATTCTTCCGAGCTTTTCATTTTTCCTTCAATCGCGAGGGCGATGACGTGGGCGTCGGGGCTGATTTTGGAGAGGATTCGGTCGCCTTCTTTGTCTTTGACGATTTTCATGTCCTGGTCGCTCAGGTTTTCCGGCGCCTTTTCGTCCGGGAGTTCGATAATGTCGACTTTTGCGTATGCGGAAAGCCGTTTTATGTATTCGTCGATTCCTTGTTTTAAGTATTTTTCTTTTAGTTTTCCGATTGCTACGATTGATATATTCACAGGTCATCCCCACTTTAAGAACAAGTTATTCATATATATTATCCACAATTGTGGATAAAATTTGTGTATTTAGTGTCCGATCATTCGTTCCCTACTATATATACTGCTGGCTTTTCGCACAATTCACAGGTTGTGGATAAACTGTGCGTATGTTCGATTTTTCTGATTTCCGGTGCTGATTCTTCCTCGTCTACATACATGTCAATGACGGTTTCAATGTGTTCCTCACAAGACTTCATGAGTGTACCTCCAATATTGATTCATTAGGCTCTTTTTTAAAAGGCTATATATTCAATATACCCTATTTATTCACATGTTAATAGGTGTTATGCTTCTATAGCCGGTTTATCCACAAGAACACTCGAGACTTCTGGATAACTAAAAAAGCATCGGCCTTCTCAGCCAATGCTAAAATTTTTTCTGTTATGCCGATTCTTTTGCTGTTAGATCGCTTGAGGCGTGTTTATTCACAATATGCTGCAAATACCAAATGTGAAAAAAGAACGTGAGCCATCCGTTTACCGATTGATTTGGAAGCTGTTTTTTCAATCCATTCCGGATTTTAAAGCTGCTGATGATACTTACGATCGTAAACAGCAAAAAGCCGAACTCGCTTAAAAAACTGTCCTCCGGAATCAGCGGAAGCAGAAAAGGATTGTTTTCAAAGGGCAAAATGTCTCTGAACAACAAGCTTTGCATAGTTGTTATAGATGCTATCCAAAAATACTCCAAAACCGAAAAAACAAATAATAGTACAGTTACTTTTATGAAAACATATGGCAGCTTTATGTGAAGCCGTTCAAGCGCTTGTCTTCGCGACAGAAACCAATATGGAATATACATTCCGAACGTCACGATCGTTAATAAGATTGTATATCCAACCCGAATTTTCGGAAATTCTGCTGATTTTTGTTCCGCATTCATTATAAAATCCACTTCTTTCGGTCTTTTTATCCTTTGTATGTATACTTTTCCACTTTCAAAAGGTACTATAAAATAACCGATAAATCAAAACTGCGATTTGTAATAAAATAGATATCGCCGGGTCTATTTGCGCTTTTTATTGAATCAATCGAATAAACAACGCCTTTCGTATTGATTCTTATATCACATTAATTCTCGAATATTGTTTATAAATAGGTCTTCATTCTAAAAAAATAAGGTCTAAATAACCATTTTTCATTCCCGAATCATTTTTTCTCCCAATCAAAGCAGAAAAAAGATCAAAGCTATGTCAGCCTTGATCCTCCTCTTTTACAGCAGCTTACTCATATTCAAATCGGTAACTTCAAAATTCATTTTCTCATATAAGCGCCTTGCCGTTTTATTATGGGCAAATACGTGAAGGGACAGCTTCTCGATTCCAAGCCTTCTGGCCTCTTCTTCCAAAGCCAAGAGCGCCTGCCGCCCGTTCCCCTGGCCGCGGTACGCTTCATAAAGGCCAAAATCATAAATAAACGCTTCTTTCTGAGGATGATGCGGGTCGGCATAAACCCAAAGCCACCCGATGACGTCCTTGTTTTCGTTGACAATCGAGAAGAGGCGGTGGTTGGTGCTTTTCGTTCCGTTCGGCAAAAGCTTTCGGAGCTGTTCCTCCGCTTTCTCTAAAGCCTCTGCTAGCGTCCATGTGCCGGCTTTTACTTTTTCCATGGCGTAGTGTTCGACTGAATACGATCGGTAGGCTGTAAAATCTTTGTCTGACATGGGGGTTAGACCCACTGTCGGTTTTTTTAACATTTGGTTCACTCCTATGAAGCCCTCGTGATATATGCATGTTTCGGTTCGGACATTTTGTTGATTCGGTGCTGTATGTATAAGATGTTCAAAAGGAAAGCGAGAGCGGTTCCTTTGGCGGGTTCATCTCCGGACAGCTTGTTGACGGCTGCCGTCACTGAAAGTGCACAATAGATGAGAACGCCTGCGGATAAGATCATGATGATTCTGTGCAGCAAAAGGAAAAGGCTGTAGTGCATATCAGAAAATGCAAACGGTGCTGTAATTCTTATTGGGATTGAAAATAAATAATAAAATATAATGACTTTTAGTGTGGTGTATGGAATATCAAGACTAGGCAGAAGATCGAGAACTTTTTTCCGTGAAAGAAACCAGTATGGAATATACATTCCCAAGGTGACAAGACACAATACAAAAACGGACATGATACATTTGCTTTTCGCACCGGACAGCGCTTTCATCGCCATCATTTCATTGTGGTTCATCTAGGATTCCTCCGGGTATTGAGTTTTCCAAACGAATATTCTTAATAACGCACACTCCATCAATATATCTGTTTTCACAATTTTAGACAATAAGTCTTATGCACTAAGACGGCTTTTGTACTATTTTCGACATAAATTCCCGGCTTACATGAAAAAACAATCTGAATTTCTCCAGATTGTTTTTCGTCTATCCCGCTTTGCGAATCGAAATCCGCCAATCGATTCCGGTTCCGATATGGTGCGTCCCAGCGAAAGAGCCCTGATTGATCGCAACGCCTAAATTGTCCAGCGAATTCACATAAACGAGCGGTTCGCCCACAGGTATATCAGCAAAAGAGCGTCCAAAGACGATGGTTTGCCGGTATACTTCATTGATACCGTGAGTGATGACGACTTCTACAGCGTCCCCATAGCGGATGTCTAAATTGCTGAAAAGCCTGCGGCTGATATTGGTCCAAAGGTTTCCGAAGCGAATATCTAAAATATCTATGGTGCCCGCAACCCACTCATGATCGATATAGGCTTCCATGACAGGGAGTTTGATGAGGGAATCGGGGGATACCTCCGGGCCGATCTGGTCGAAGCGGATTGCGCCTGACGCTAGCCTTGCGCCTGTGTATGCGTAGATGTCGCGGCCGTGAAACGTCTGCGATTCACCGGAGTTTGGCAGCCTGTTCAACGCCTCGTCGAGATGGCGCGCTTCGGCAATGCCGTTTTTCTGTACGACATGGGTAAGCGTGCCGTTATCCGGGGTAATGATATATTGATTTGAAGACGTCCTGACTGCCACGCTGCGGCGCTCCGAACCGACGCCGGGGTCAACGACGGATACGAATACAGTTCCTTCCGGCCAGTAGGAAACCGTCTGCAGCAAACGGTATGAAGCTTCCCAAATGTGAAACACAGGAATATTGTGCGTTACATCGAAAATCCGGATCGAACTGTCAACCGAATAAGCCACTCCGTACATCGCATTGACAGCCCCGTCGTCAATGCCAAAATCCGATTGTAAGACCAACGCATTCCGACTCATTCTATCTCCCTTTCCATCCCGATTTTTAGTTCTCTGTCAAAAATATTAAAATCATCATACAGCAGGCGGAAATGAAACGCAATACGACGGCATGTCCGTTTTTTCCATAGTATGAAAACTGATATTTGATTAATCAAAATCGTTTTTTGGCCTTTTGACGAAATTCCTCAGCCGTTTCATAATGGACGCATACGAAAAACAGCCTGGCTGTAAAGGCCAGACTGTTCAT
The DNA here is from genome assembly GCF_036963165.1 of Bacillus sp. JJ675. Classification (NCBI taxonomy): domain Bacteria; kingdom Bacillati; phylum Bacillota; class Bacilli; order Caryophanales; family Bacillaceae; genus Bacillus; species Bacillus sp. JJ675. The sequence goes on from NZ_JBALMR010000007.1 coordinate 93,444, forward strand.
GGTTAGCTCCCCAATTTGGATCGCGTAAGCTTCACTTTTGCCGTTTTTACTTTTCCGCGGTGGTAATACTTGAATGTCACGGTGTCGCCGACTTTTTTTGTATAGAGCTTTTTGCGGAGATCGATGATATCGTACACCCGCTTGCCGTCAAATTCAACGATGACATCAAGGCCATTTAGCCCGGCTTTTGCGGCCGGAGATAATGCCTGCACGCTCATTACGACGACGCCCGATGTTACATTTGTCGGCAGTTTAAGGGTTTCCTGCCAATGGTAGCTTGCGATGTCGCCGAGCGATTTCATTTCGATTCCGAGATACGGACGTCTGACTTCGCCGTATGTTTCCAGATCGTTGATGACCGGAATCGCAAGGTTTGCCGGAATGCTCAACCCGATTCCTTCAACGGCGCTTTCGGCGATTTTCATCGAGTTAATGCCGATCACTTTCCCGTCAAGATCAAACAGCCCTCCGCCGCTGTTTCCCGGGTTAATCGCCGCATCCGTTTGCAATACTTCCGCATTCCAGTCCGGCTGGCCGTCATCATCTAAATCAACTGGAACGGCACGCTCTGTTCCCGAGATTATTCCTTGCGTTACAGAGCCCGAGAATTCGAGGCCGAGCGGGTTTCCGATCGCTATGACCGGTTCACCTGTTTTGACTTTATCTGAATTTCCGAAATCGGCAGCCGACTTTATTTTATTGCTTTTGACTTGAAGAACGGCAAGGTCCATCAGCTTGTCGCTGCCGATAAGCTTTGCCGGAATTCTGCTTCCGTCCTGCAAGCTGACTTCGAGTTGTGTTGCGCCTTCGATGACATGGTGGTTTGTCACGATATGGGATATGCTTCCATTCTTTTTGTATACCACGCCGGAACCGGTTCCCGCTTCACCTTTTTCATCCCAGACACCCGTTTTTTGAATGTTGATGACGCCGACGACCGAATCAGACACTTTAGAGACCAGTCTTGTGACATCGGTATTTACATTGACCGAGACATTGCGAACGGCTCCGCCTTGTCCAGCCGCCTGGCTTCCGTCCGGTTCGGCGACTTGGAGGTTGTACGGCAAAAGCCCCTGCTGTGAGAGGTACGGCAGGGCAAATACCGTTAACAAAGCACCAATCACGGCGCCGACGAGGCTTGAAAACAAAAAGGTTCTCCAGTTTCTCGCCGGTTTTTCGCGAACGTATTTTTCATCATCATGATTAAACTCCACTATATTCAATCCTTTCAAGGAACGATATATGTATATAGTGTGGTTCACAAACAGTGAGATTAATCATTGATTCCGAAAAATTTATACCGCTGCAAGAGGTGTCGGTTTTTTTGGATCCGTATCATATAAATCAAACGTTTCACCTGTAATCAGGCCTTTTGCAGCAAGGGTTTGCTGCACTGACATTCTTGCGAGTTCCTTCATGTTGTTATCCTGGCTTAGATGGGCTAAGTAGATGCGCGATGTCTCATCACCGATGACGTCTGTCATCGCAAGCGCTGCGTCCTCATTTGATACATGGCCGACATCGCTTAAAATCCGCCGTTTAATATTCCACGGATAGCGGCCCATTTGCAGCATGCCGACGTCATGATTGCTTTCAAATACAAAAACGTTGGCCGACCTGATGATGCCCTTCATTCTATCGCTCACATAACCCGTATCCGTAATAAGCGCAAGTTTTCGCCCATTGTAGTGAAACACATAAAACATCGGCTCTGCTGCATCGTGGGATACGCCGAACGATTCGACATCAAGGGAGCCGAACGATTTTACCGTTTCCATCGGGAACACGAATTTTTGGCCGGTATCGATATTTCCGATCTGCCCTTCCATCGCCTTCCATGTCTTTTCATTCGCGTAAACGGGCAATTCGTATTTTCTTGCCAGCACGCCCAGTCCTTTAATATGGTCGCTGTGCTCATGCGTGACGAAAATGCCGTCAAGCTTGTCCAAGCTGCGGTCTATCTGGGCCATCAGCCCTTCGATTGCCTTCCCGCTAAGCCCTGCGTCTACTAAAAAAGCGTGGTCTTCGGTTTCCAAATAAAATGCATTTCCCGTACTCCCGCTCGCAAGTACGCTAAATTGCAGCCTCATGGTTCCTCACTCCATTATGATTTTTCCTTTGTCTCCTGTGACTGAAGAACGGCTCCATCCCGTGCATCAATGATGAATTCTTCATATATCGCGCCGTTGTCCGATTTGCGCTGTACTTCGATCCGCCAAACCGGTACGAAAATTTGTGCGCTTGCAAGAGGATATTGCGTGTAATACCCAATCTCGGCGGTTTTAATTTTGCTGTTAGGCTTAAGAAAATCAGGATAGTATAAAGCTTCAACCGCTCCGACAGCGGAAATCAGGTTTTCCGTTTTGACTTCTTTTATTTCTTTCAGCATCGACTGTTTGTACTTGACGACTTCATTTTTATCATTGTAAAACAAAACAACTTCGCCTATTTCATTTGCGGCATCATCTTTTTGGTTCTGAAAAATGTAGTCCCCTTTATACGTTTGAAAGAAAATGATCTGTTTTTGCGATTTGTCGACTTTCCAAAGCTTATACTTGCTTCCGTCCAGTAATTGCTCGTTCACAATTTCCCTGGCCTTCGTCTCCATGTCCTCTTTCGGCAGAAGGATCGGTTCTTCAAATCCCATCTCAATTTCAGTAAGGGAGTCTCCTTTTGACATGTCCATTAAAGGCTTTTGTCCTTTCAGCGATTTAATCTCGCTCGTTTTAAACACTTTTTTTTGTGCTGAAATCGAAGCGCCTTTTTGTGATTCCTTGGACAAGCTGTCATAAGTTATATGATCGGCTTTCATATCTTCCTGGAGCGTCGATTTTTCTAAAATCGGGAACTGGTTTTTGGTGCGCTTATCAAAATATTGAAAAGCCAAAAAGATATCAAGGATAAGGAAGACGATAATGAAGATTGTTTTCGTTCTATTCCACTCCATTTGCTTCGCCCTCCTTCACCGCTTCATTCGCCTTAGAAACGGGCTGTACTGTGCCGTTTATTTTAATGCACCATGTCGGCACCAGCTTGACAACCGGGTCTTGTTCTTCAGACACCGAGACCATTTCATAAGCAGGAAAAATTTGTTCAATGCTGTCAAAATTGTATTCATCATGCTCTTTCAAGTACTCGATTAATTCCTTGCCGTTCATGATTTCTTTGCTTTTTTTGCTGAGAGGGTTTGAATTTGCCCCCAAAACATAGTTTGGATGCTTATAATCCAATATGTCATTATTGGCCCAGCGCAGATCGATGGAAGTCGTTCCAAAAGGCTGGCTTTGACTGTTGACGACCGGCAGCTGATCCATGTACAGGTAAAAACTGATCTGCTGATTCTCATTTAAGCTGAAAAACTGGTAATCATCTGTCCAGCTTCCGGTATCGTTTAAATATTTAAAGCTTTTATTAATCAGCTCTCCATTTTGATAAGATGAACTCGGCTCTAAGTTGCGGTGCTGAAACTTCACCTGTCTGTTGTTCGAATAAATTTCCAAAAGGCTGGTTCCATCAGTGTAAATAGGATTGTTTAAATTCGTCTCCTGCCGAACGGTTTCAGGGTCATCAAACAAAGCCTTTTTAAATCGGCTTGGGCTGATCGTTTCCGTAAAGTACTCTTTTTCTGTCAGCTGCAGCCTGTTAACAGGAAGGAGCACATCTCTTCTTGAATTAATGGCATACGCCTTGTAGGCAGGCATACGCGATTTTTCCTTGTAGATTTCCGACACGATGTTTCGATAATTAGCCGATTCAATATCAGCTTCAACGACCGTTTCTTTGCTGAAGGAAACAAAATAAATCTTTTTCGTTCCGCTTCCTTCGTCGATAGGAAGGACAATCCTGTCAAAAGAGTTATATTCATAAGAATTCGCACTCCATTTGAACAGCGGCTGCAAAACGTCAAGCGGAATGCTGTCACTGAAGACAAGGTCCAATTTTGGATCTTTGTTTGAAGCATAAAGCCAATCTTTGAACTGCTGTTTGCCAAAGGTATCTGAAATGTCTTTCAGCGATTTGACTTCCCAGCGGCTCATATCATCCCACAGCTGCGTGTAAAGCGTTAAATCGTTTAGCAAATAGTGTTTTCCCTTGTCATGTATAAACATTTGCTGCGGTTTAACCGCTTCGTTCAATAATTTGGTCTGATTTGTGATCGGCTGCTTATCGCTTACCTGCGCCTTGGAGTTGGAGATCTTTTCGTAATTGCCCTGAAACCCCCAAATGTTAAAGGTAAAAAGAAGACTGATCAAAACTAAAACGGACAATACTATCGTTTTAATTGTTTCACGCTTCATCCCAATCATCCTCTTTTTCCTCTTTGTACGGCAGGGTAAATGTGATCGTTGTTCCTTTTCCTTCGATGCTGTCGGCCCAGATGTCTCCGCCGTGAGCCTGCACCATTTCTTTTGCGATTGCCAGACCAAGACCTGTGCCGCCGAGCTTTCTCGTTCTCGCTTTATCGACGCGGTAGAAACGTTCGAAAATCCGCTCCATATCCTTTCTTGGAATGCCGACGCCTTCATCTTTGACGCTGATATAAAGAAGCTCTTCTTCTTCATTTACATCGACGGAGAAGGTAATATGGCCTCCCTCAGGAGAATATTTCAATGCGTTTGAAATAATATTATCCAACACCTGCGTAATTTTATCAGGATCCATTTCGACATACAGATCTCTGTCAGGAAGATGGCTGATAAAATCGACATGCTGTTCCTTTGTCATTTCAAAACGCTCAATAATAAGAGAGAAGAAGCGGATAAAATGAATCCATTCCTTGTTGAATTGGTAATCCCTGCTGTCAAATTTTGAAAGTTGAAGCAGGTCATTGACGAGCCTGATCATCCGTTCTGTTTCATTTTGCGTGACATTCAGGAAATGCGGCGCAATATTTGCGTCCTGCCAAGCGCCTTCAGCCAGCGCTTCTAAATAGCTTCGCATCGTCGTCAACGGTGTTCTGAGCTCATGAGACACGTTTGCCACAAACTCTCTTCTTTCCTGGTCAATCTGTTCCTGTTCAGTGACATCGTAAATGACCGCGATTAATCCGTCGATCTTTCCGTGCTCTTTTTGTATCACCGAAAAGTTAACGCGAAGCACAGAAGTTCTTTCTTCCTGTTCAATCTCAAGAATGAGAGAATCCTGCTGTTCGACTAAATCTTCAAACGTATATTCTTTATCAAGGCCGAGCAATGTAGTAATCGGCATTTCGAGAGCAGTTTCACGTGAAACATTCAAAAGCTCCAATGCCGGTGTATTTAATAGTATGATGGCGCCGTTTCGGTTTGTCGCGATGACCCCATCCGTCATATATGCGATAACAGAAGATAGTTTCTTCCGTTCGCCTTCCGTCATCGACTGTGCTTCTTTCAGTTCTCTCGTTAAATAATTAAAGGTCGTGGCGAGCTGGCCAATTTCGTCGTTTCCATATTTCCTGACCTTTCGGGAGAAATTCCCTTTCGCCAGTTCGATTGCCTGCTTTCGCATATCTGAAAGCGGGTGTGTAATGGTCCGCGCCACAAACACTCCCAAAAAGGCAGTGATCCCAAGTGCAAGGATCGTTCCTGAAGCTAAAATCGTATTGATCATCCGGATTTGATTGTAGACATCGTCCATTGAAGCTACGACATAAATCGCTCCGATCGTCTCTTCATTGGCTTTTTTAATCGGAGTGACGGAAATTTGGACTCTGCTGTCCCGTACCGGATCAAAAAATTTGTTTTCATACGGCTGACCGACAAGCAGCGTTCTTTTTATGATGCCTTCCGTTGTCTTTTTTCCGGCTACTTCCCTGTTATACGGATTGGAAGTCGCAATGACTTCATAGCTTTTGTCAATCAGGCTGACCTCTAGAATTTTGCCTTCCTTGCTGAAATCGCTTAAAATCCGCTCAGCATCCTCCTTCAACGTTGTGGAGGATGGTGTGCCTCTGTCTTTCGTCATCTCCTGTTCAAGATAATACGACAGATTGTTTACCCGCTGATCGAGTGATTCCTTATACGTATCGAGAAGGTATTTCTCCATCGCATTTACGAAGTACACGCCGATAATTTGCATCGCGACGATAATGAGCAGTACGTATATTAACGTAAACTTGAAATGAATGGATCGAAAAAAACCGACTTTGTTCATTTGGTCATTAGTCCTGTTCCGGATTTCTCAAATAATAACCGACACCGCGTCTCGTCACGATCCAGCTCGGGTGGCTCGGATTATCTTCGATTTTTTCGCGAAGGCGGCGTACGGTGACATCAACTGTGCGGACATCACCAAAATAATCGTACCCCCACACCGTTTGCAGCAGATGTTCGCGGGTCATGACTTGTCCGATATGTTTTGCAAGGTAGTGAAGCAGCTCAAATTCCCTGTGGGTCAGCTCGATTGTCTCATCGCGTTTTGACACAACATAGGCATCCGGAAAAATGACGAGCGATCCGATTTGGATTTCGTTTGTCGTTTGCTCTTCTTCAGCAGGCGCAGCCGTAGTCTGCCGTCTCAGGTTCGCTTTGACACGGGCCAATAGTTCGCGGGTACTGAAAGGCTTTGTGACATAGTCGTCAGCACCGAGCTCAAGACCGATGACCTTGTCGATTTCGGAATCTTTTGCGGTCAGCATGATGATCGGCATATCATATTTTTTACGGACCTCACGGCATACTTCCACACCGTCTTTGTTCGGAAGCATGATATCGAGAAGGATTAAATCAGGATTCAGCTCCTCGACCATCTCAAGCGCTTCATTGCCGTCATAAGCGCAATGAACATCATAGCCTTCTTTTTTCAGATTAAACTCTAAAATATCGGCAATCGGCTTTTCGTCATCTACAACAAGTATCTTTTTTTCCATTACTTATTCCTCCTGGTTCAGGGTTTGTTTACAGTGTTTATATTAAGTTCATGTCGTAACATTCAAAATAGATTTCTTATACATTATAACGTTTATGAGACAAAAATTAAAAAAATAGTTATAAGGAAAGGAATTGGTAATATCCCCCATTCATAATATTTCAGCTTCTTTCTCACCAATTAAATTTCTGTTACTTTTTTTACTGAAAAGTGAAACATCTTTCGTTTTTGAACGTCTATATAGTAACGTCTTCTTCTTTGGCCGGCTGCTCCGGCCTCTCTTTTTTTCTCTCTCATAAACGCTCCGCTGCTTTTCAAAAAAAATTTCCGCTAAAGCTTAACCTATAAGAAAAACGCATCTGCTAAAAGCAGACGCGCTTTAAAGTGGCTCGGGACGGAATCGAACCGCCGACACACGGATTTTCAGTCCGTTGCTCTACCAACTGAGCTACCGAGCCTTTATGTAAATGGCGGTCCGGACGGGACTCGAACCCGCGACCTCCTGCGTGACAGGCAGGCATTCTAACCAACTGAACTACCGGACCGTATATTTTATTTACAGTACCTGCTCCGGAAAGGAATCGTGGTCCTTCCGAAGCAAGCGGGGATTTAGCAATAATGCTAAGTAAAATCAATGACCCGTACGGGATTCGAACCCGTGTTACCGCCGTGAAAGGGCGGTGTCTTAACCGCTTGACCAACGGGCCATATGGTAAATGGTGAGCCATGAAGGACTCGAACCTTCGACCCTCTGATTAAAAGTCAGATGCTCTACCAACTGAGCTAATGGCTCTTGTCGTTGTTTTCGCAACAACGAGATTTATATTATCATAGAACGAACAGAAGTGGCAATATGTTTTTTTATTTTTTTCTCTATTTATTTTTTCCTGCCATGGTTTCCCCCGTTCCTTCGCGGTTTATAGACAGCTTAAAATTGCCAGGTGAGCATTCATTCCTTATCATTGCTCAAGGCTCCGCCAAAATCCCGGGAGGCTGACGGCCTTCTCTTCTGCGAATCAACCCGTAAAAAACAAAGCCTCTGCAGATTGCAGAGGCTAAATCGGTTAATTCGGACGGTAGACGCTTCTGACGACGTTTGTCTGAGAGCGGTCAGGACCGACTGAGAAAATCGAAAGTGGAATGCCTGTCAGCTGTGAGATGCGCTCAAGGTAGTGGCGGGCATTCTCAGGCAGGTCGCTGAGGCTTTTCGCTCCTGTGATGTCCTCAGTCCAGCCCGGCATTTCTTCATATACCGGTTCACATTCTGCCAAGGCTTTCAGGCTTGCAGGGAATTCTTCAAGAATTTCTCCGCGATACTTGTAAGCGACGCAGATTTTCACGGTTTCGATTCCGGTCAGTACATCAATGGAATTGAGAGAAAGATCAGTAATTCCGCTGACGCGGCGGGCATGGCGGACAACCACGCTGTCGAACCAGCCGACGCGGCGCGGACGTCCTGTTGTTGTTCCGTATTCGCGGCCGACCTCACGGATTTGGTCTCCGATCTCATCGTTAAGCTCAGTCGGGAACGGACCGTCTCCGACGCGGGTCGTGTATGCTTTCGATACCCCGACGACATGCTTGATTTTTGTAGGACCGACGCCTGAACCGATCGTCACGCCGCCGGCAACCGGGTTGGAAGACGTAACAAACGGATATGTTCCTTGGTCGATATCAAGCATAACCCCTTGTGCGCCTTCAAACAGGACGCGACGTCCGTCGTCTAGCGCGTCGTTTAAGACAACCGATGTGTCGCATACGTACTGTTTGATTTGCTGGCCGTATTCATAATATTCATCAAGAATGTCTTCGATTTTAAACCCTTCTGCTTCGTACATTTTTTCAAGCAGGCGGTTTTTCTCGTCTAAATTGCGGGCGAGCTTTTCTTCAAAAACGTCGCGGTCCAAAAGGTCGGCAATGCGGATTCCCACGCGGGCCGCTTTGTCCATATAAGCCGGGCCGATTCCTTTTTTCGTCGTTCCGATTTTGTTGGCCCCTTTCCGTTCTTCTTCCACCGCGTCAAGCTTCAAATGATACGGCAGAATGACATGGGCTCTGTTTGAGATTCTCAGGTTGTCTGTCGCGACATTGCGTTCATGAAGATATGCAAGCTCTGCAACCAATGCTTTCGGATCAACGACCATGCCGTTTCCGATCACACATATTTTATCTTTATAAAAAATACCGGATGGGATTAAATGAAGCTTATACGTTACCCCGTTGAATTTAATCGTATGTCCTGCGTTATTTCCACCTTGGTACCGTGCGATAACCTCTGCGTTCTCTGAAAGGAAATCGGTAATTTTGCCTTTCCCTTCGTCACCCCACTGCGTACCGACAACAACTACTGAAGACATATCCGTGCACCTCCGTTAACCTTTTCAAACGATATCAATATCAAACACATTCAGTTTATCAGTGTAAGAAGGCAAAGTCAATCGTAAATCCGAACATTTATTTTTTCACAAAACATATTGTTCGTTATTGATTTATATATTTCTTTTTTGGGAGATGTTTTTAAGATAAAATCTCAAAAACTACATTTTTATTGGACAAATACACATAAAACGCCGTCTTCTTCAATATGAAATTAGTAAGGAGGGGAATGTCCAATGGAAACCGTATTGATTTTTGCTTCCGTATTATCGCCCATCATTTTGGCGCTTGTCGAGCTGGTGAAAAAAACGGTAAGAGTGCCCAAAAATTTGATTCCGCTTACGTCTCTATCGATTGGTTTTCTGATCGGAGCCGCCGCATATCCGTTTACAGAACTTGAGCTTGTTCTGCGATTATGGGCCGGCGGTCTGGCAGGCTTAACGGCAACCGGCCTGTTTGAGATCGGCAAAAACCGCGGAACAAGAAACAAAAAAAATCCCTAAGAAGCAATTCTTAGGGATCTATGCACCAGGCGGAACACCTGCGTCGTCAAAACGGCGCTCCAAGTTTACGAACTTATTATATTCTTTTACAAATGCGAGTGATACGGTGCCGACCGGGCCGTTCCGCTGTTTAGCAATAATGATCTCGATAATGTTTTTATTCTCTGTTTCTTTATCATAATAATCGTCACGATACAGGAAGGCGACGATGTCGGCGTCCTGCTCGATACTTCCCGATTCCCGGATGTCTGACATCATCGGACGCTTGTCTTGGCGCTGCTCAACGCCGCGGGAAAGCTGGGAAAGCGCGATGACCGGAACTTCGAGCTCCCTCGCCAGCGCTTTCAGGGAACGGGATATTTCCGATACTTCCTGCTGACGGTTGTCTTTTGATCTGCCGCTTCCCTGGATAAGCTGCAAATAGTCGATCAAAATCATGCCGAGTCCGTGCTCCTGCTTTAAACGCCTGCATTTTGAACGGATTTCGCTGACCCTGATACCCGGAGTATCGTCAATGAAAATTCCGCTGTTTGACAGGCTCCCCATCGCCATTGTCAGCTTGCCCCAGTCCTCTTCCGTCAAATTTCCGGTACGGAGATTTTGGGCGTTGATATTTCCCTCGGCGCAAAGCATCCGCATGACCAGCTGCTCTGCCCCCATCTCAAGACTGAAGATCGCGACGCTTTCGTCCGTTTTCGTCGCTACGTTTTGCGCGATGTTCAAGGCAAAGGCGGTTTTCCCGACCGACGGACGCGCGGCGACGATGATCAGGTCGTTTCTCTGGAATCCGGCCGTCATTCTGTCAAGCTCCGTGAAGCCGGTCGGGATTCCGGTGATATCCCCTTTCCGGTTGTGAAGCTGTTCGATATTATCGTAGGTTTGAACGAGAACATCCTTAATATTTTGAAAGGCGCCCGAGTTTTTCCGCTGGGCGACTTCCATAATCGTTTTTTCTGCTTCGCTTAAAAGGTCTTCGACTTCGTCCTCCCTTGTATATCCGTCCTGCGCAATCGTCGTTGCGGTGCGGATCAAGCGGCGGAGAATCGATTTTTCTTCCACGATTTTTGCGTAATACTCTATATTAGCCGCAGTAGGCACAGAATTTGCAATATCCGTCAAATAAGAAATCCCGCCGACTTCTTCCAAAAGGCCGGTATTTGCAAGCTCTGATGTGACTGTCACCAAGTCCACAGGCTCGCCGCGGTCCCCCAGAATCAGCATGGCGTTGAATATTTTTTGGTGCGACATTCTGTAAAAATCATCTGGAATTAAGACTTCAGACGCCAACGTGAGCGCGGAAGGCTCTAAAAAAACAGCACCTAACACGGCCTGTTCAGCTTCAATATTCTGCGGCGGCAGCCTGTCATTCAGAAGATCTGTCATGTTAAGCACCGTCCTCCCATTAAAAATAACCCAACGTCTATTTTATCATTTTTACAAAAAATATAGTAGACTCTCTATTAAAATGGGCATTTTTAGAAATGGGCAGAGGAAACAAACCGGTGCGGCGGCATTATTCCGCTCTTTTGTTCCAATTGTCTTTAAACAGCATGCCGACCATTACATCGGTCGCTTTCTGATACAGCTCCCATTCTTCGTAAGCGGCAAATTTCATGCGCAGCGTTTGCAACGCGTTGCGCATATCTTTCGACTCTTCAAACGTATACATCCCCTGCGCTCTGACCTGCTGCTCATACAATTTCTTTTTTAATGCCGATAACGGTGTGTTCATCACATCACCTCCTGTTTTATTTATATCCTTTATTTGTTTTTCTTCCAACCAACCCGTTATATGATGTTACAATGATTGTTGGGAACAATATTTACTGTTGCGCCCCTTTTCCACTTTAGTACAATAGAAAATATCGAAGTCTTTACATATTCCTACTGAACAAATCATGCATATGCCGCAGCATATTTTGCCTGCGAAGCTGGCCGAAACAGAGGAAGAGTAACCTTGGACCTCGTTTCCGGGTTTCTTTTTCATGCCACTTGTTCACCCGAAAGCAAAGGAGAATACACCATGCACCACATTGACGCACGACGGACCCGCATCAACAGAATCTTTCTCATTGCGGGAATTATATTCATCGCTTTTAATCTAAGGCCCGCCATTACATCTGTCGGACCGCTGATCAGTTCGATCCGTACCGATCTGGATATGACAAACGGAATGGCAGGTTTTTTGACGACTTTGCCGCTATTGTCTTTTGCGTTTCTTTCCCCGGTCACCCCCAAGCTGGGACAACGGCTGGGCAATGAAAGAACACTCTGGATCGGTCTGGTCGTTCTTTTGATCGGAATTTTGCTCCGCTCCTACGGGGAAGCGTTCACATTGTTTGCCGGAACCGCTCTGATCGGCGTCGGCATCGCTGTCTTAAACGTTCTGCTGCCGAGCCTGATCAAACATAAATTCCCTGATAAAGCGGGAATCATGACGAGTATTTATACGACGGCCATGTCGATATTTGCGGCTTTGGCATCAGGGATCAGCATTCCCCTTTCCCACGGTTTGGACTGGGGATGGAGCGCCTCGCTCATGGTCTGGGCGGGACTGGCCTTTTTGGCGATATTGATCTGGGTTCCCCAGCTCCGCTATCATGACACGGCAAACCGCACAGTTCAGTTGAAAGCAGACGGGCAATCGGTCTGGCGGTCGAAAATCGCCTGGCAAGTCACATTTTTTATGGGGATTCAGTCTTTCCTGTTTTACTGTACGATCGCTTGGCTTCCCGAAATCCTCAGATCCCACGGGATGAGCATGTCGCTTGCAGGCTGGATGCTTTCGCTTATGCAGTTTGCCAGCCTTCCGTCAACGTTTTTAACCCCGGTTCTCGCCGGCCGTTTCCGCGACCAAAAAAGCATCGTCCTCGGACTCGGCATTCTTTATTTATCCGGAATGGCGGGCCTTTTGTACGGCGGCAGCCCGGCCATGCTGACCTTTTGGGTGATCTTGATCGGAGTCGGACAAGGCTCTAGCATCAGCTTGGCCTTGACATTAATCGGACTGCGGAGCGAGAATGCGCATCAAGCCGCAGCTTTATCAGGAATGTCACAGTCCGCCGGTTACTTGCTGGCGGCGATCGGCCCGAGCTTTGTCGGTTTTCTGTATGATCATACGCATTCCTGGAACGGACCGATCCTCCTGTTCATCGCCGCACTGATCGCCTTGATCGGGACAGGCCTCGGCGCGGGAAGAAATCTCTATATATACGCAAAAGCCGCTTAAAAAGCCGACCATCGAGTCGGCTTTTTTACGTCATAAAACCCTGACAATAAAGCGGCCAAATAAATGATTCTTCATGATCATCATATGCCAGAAAAAATAAATTTTCGCGAATGGTCTAGACAACTAGAATTATACTATTCTATACTTATGATAACGTTTTCAAGAAAGGACTTTTGACTGTGTTGATAAAAAAATCTCAGCGCTTTATTTTTAAGCACCTTACGATTTATGGCGAAAATGAAACGATTCAAGACGGATTTCTTCTGACGAACGGAGAAAAGATTGAGGCTTACGGACCAATGGCCGATATTCCCGATTCAGCGGAGACGGCCGAGCCGCTTCAGTTCCCGGAGAACTTCAAAGTGCTGCCGGGCATGATTGACGTTCATATTCACGGCGCCGATGGAGCCGATGTGATGGACGGGACGCAGGAAGCGTTAAAGACGATGGCTGAAGCACTTCCGAAGGAGGGCACGACAAGCTTTCTAGCGACCACGATGACACAGGATGCGTCAACCATCGAACGCGCCCTTGAAAATGCAAAACGGTATCAATCAGAGCAAAATCAGCCCGGTGCGGCGGAAATACTCGGGATTCACCTGGAAGGCCCTTTTATTTCGGAAAAACGCTGCGGAGCCCAGCCGGCCGATGCCATCATTTCGCCCGATCTTGCGGTATTCAAAGAATGGCAGCGGCTGTCGGGGAATAACATTAAATTAGTTACAATCGCGCCTGAGGCCGAAGGGGCTTTAGAACTGATCGCCTATTTGAAAGAGACCGGCGTTATCGCGTCAGCCGGTCACTCCGACGCGGGGCTCGAAGAAATGAAAGCCGGGATAAAAGCCGGGATTTCACATGTGACCCATTTATTTAACGGCATGCGGGGCCTTCATCACCGCGAGCCGGGAGTTGCGGGAAGCGCCCTTTTATATCCTGAGCTTAAGACGGAGCTGATTGCCGACGGCATCCATGTCCACCCTGCCGTTGTCAAATTGACGTTCATGCAAAAACAAAAAGAAGGCATCATTTTGATCACGGATGCCATGCGCGCCAAATGCTTACAGAACGGAACTTACACATTAGGGGGACAGGAAGTTTTCGTCGAAGGCGAAAAAGCCGTTTTACAGGACGGAACATTGGCCGGAAGCATTCTTAAGATGGAACAGGCCGCGAGGAACATGATGGAATTCGCAGATTGCGCGCTCGAGGACATCGTCTATATGACGGCGGTCAATCCTGCCAAACAGCTTCAGGTGTTTGATCGGAAAGGCAGCATTCGAAACGGCAAAGACGCCGACCTGATCGTATTAAACGAACATAACGAAATCGTTCTCACGCTATGTAAAGGAGCAATCGCTTACAGCAAAAGGGAGGTTTGATCATGAAAATCATTGAAGCCAGGAATTATGAGGATATGAGCAAAAAAGCCGCCAGCTTCATCATCGAAAAAATAAACGGTTCATCAGCGCCCGTGCTCGGGCTGGCCACCGGAGGAACGCCGCTTGGAACATACCGGTTCCTGCGGGAAGACCATCTGAACAATCAAACGTCTTACCAGCATGTCTATACAGTGAATTTAGACGAGTATGTCGGCCTTTCGCCTGATGATGACAACAGCTATACGTTTTACATGAAAAAGGAGCTTTTTGGCCACATCGACATTCCGGCGAGCCATACTCATTTGCCTGACGGAATGGCCGCAGATCTGCAAGGCGAGTGCCGGCGCTACGAATCTTTGATCGAGCGGCTCGGAGGCGTTGATCTGCAATTGCTCGGCCTCGGCATGAACGGCCACATCGGCTTCAATGAGCCGGGGACGCCCTTTTCATCTGAAACACATGTCGTTGAACTGACCGATTCTACAAGAAAGGCAAATGCCCGTTATTTTAATTCTCTGTCATCCGTGCCTGCTCAGGCCGTCACGATGGGCATTGCAACGATCATGAGAAGCAAACAGATTCTGCTGCTCGTGTCAGGAGAGAAAAAGGCCGGCATTCTGGCAAAGCTGCTCAGCGAACAACCGAATGAGGACATTCCTGCTTCCGTCTTAAACATGCACCGGGACGTGGTGATCATCGCTGACAGTGACGCATTATCGGTTGTAAAAGAAAGGAGCATTGCCTTTTGATCAAAAAAGATTCCCACATTCCTATATACTACCAAATCGAAACCGAAATTAAGAAGCTCGCAGAAACGAAAGATTTAAAACCCGGAGACCTCATCCCCTCTGAAAGGGAATTTGCCGAAAAATACGAAGTGAGCAGAATGACCGTCAGGCAAGCTGTCAACAATCTCGTAAATGAAGGGATTCTGGTCAGGCAGCGGGGAAAAGGAACCTTTATTGCCGAACCAAAGATCGAGCAGCCTCTTCAAGGCCTGACGAGCTTTTCCGAAGACATGAAGTCAAGAGGCATGACGCCGGGGACGAAGATGCTCGGCTTCGGGATCATTCCGTGTGATCATAGAACGGCTGCAAAGCTTGAGATACCTGAAGGTTCTTCCGTCTATGAAGTCAAACGGATCCGCCTTGCCGATAAGATTCCGATGGCTTATGAAATTTCTTATCTGCCTGTTGAACTTGTCAAAGGCCTTACAGAAGAAATTATGAATGCTTCGCTGTACGACTATGTGGAAAACAAGCTGTCCCTTACAATCGACAGAGCCGCGCAAACGCTTGAGCCTTCCATCGCACAGCAGGCCGAAAGCGAACCGCTGGACATCGAGGTAGGATCACCCGTCCTTTTAATCGAACGATGCAGCTATTTAACAAACGGCAGGCCGTTTGAGATGGTGAAATCGGTTTACAGAGGAGACCGCTACAAATTCGTAATCGACATGAAGAGGAAAGAACGATGAAAACAACAGAAGGAACAAACGCAAAAAGCAAAGCACTCGATGAGATGACTTCGCTCGATATCGTCGCACTGATGAACGAGGAAGACCATACGGTGCCGCAAGCCGTCAAACCGTGTCTTCCCGATATCGCCCATGCCGCCGACACGATTGTCAGCCGCCTTCAGTCGGGAGGCAGGGTGTTTGCCGCAGGAGCAGGCACGAGCGGAAGGCTTGCCGTCCTTGACGCCGCCGAACTGCCGCCGACATTCTCGCTTGACGAACGTCAGTGGGTCGGTCTGATTGCCGGACATTACGAGGCCATGTGGAAGCCGATCGAAGAAAATGAAGACGACCGGGACATCATCGTCTCCCAGCTCAAGGCACATTCATTTTCAGAAGCGGATGTGTTCATCGGCGTCACAGCCAGCGGTTCAACGCCTTATGTCCTTGCGGGATTATCCTATGCAAAAGAGATGGGAGCCGTCTCCGTTTCGATCAGCTGCAACAAGGAAACGGAAGCAGCCAGGTTCAGCGACATTGCGATCGAGGCTGAGACAGGACCGGAAATTATCCGCGGCTCGACCCGCTTAAAAGCGGGAACGGCTCAAAAACTGATTCTCAACATGCTGTCAACTGCGGCAATGGTCCGTCTCGGCCACGTCTATCAAAACGAGATGGTCAATATGCAATTGGTCAATCAAAAGCTCAAAAACCGGGCCGCAGGCATTTTAATGAACACGACCGGCTTATCACGGGACGAAGCGTTACAGGCTTTAAAAGAAAGCCGCTACAACGTCAAAGCTGCGATTTTTATGGTGCTGACGGGCGGGACGCTTGAAGAGGCAGACCGCTGTTTATCCTATGAAAATGGCCGTTTAAAACACGCGATTCAATATCATCGAAAGGGGTTTTCATGATGCTTGGTTTTCTTCAAAACATCGGGCGCGCTTTAATGCTGCCGATCGCCGTTCTTCCTGCCGCGGGCCTTTTGCTCGCTTTGGGAAGAGCAGATTTGTTCAACATTCCGTTTATCGCCGCCTCAGGACAATCGATCCTTGATCAATTGCCGATCATCTTTGCAATCGGGGTTGCCATCGGCTTATCGAAAGATGGACACGGGGCCGCAGCGCTGTCTGGAGCAATCGGCTATTTCGTGCTGACGGGCGGCCTTGCAGCGATCAATAAAGATTTGAACATGGGCGTGCTCGGCGGCATTATCTCGGGCGTGGTCGCCGCTATGATGTACAACCGCTTTAAAGATGCAAAACTTCCGGAATGGCTTGGCTTCTTCGGCGGTAAACGCTGCGTTCCGATTATGACGGCCATGTCTTCTATCATTCTCGCGGCCATTTTCGGGTTTGTCTGGATATACGCACAGCAGGCGATCGATGCCGTCGGAAGCTGGATCATTCATGCCGGAGCGGTCGGCGTCGGAATTTTTGGCCTTTTAAACAGATTGCTGCTTCCGCTGGGGCTTCATCACATTTTAAACAACATGGTATGGATGGTATTTGGAGAATTTGCCGGCAAAACGGGCGACATGAACCGATTCTTTGCCGGGGATCCGAGTGCCGGCGCGTTTATGACGGGCTTCTTTCCGATCATGATGTTCGGCCTTCCTGCCGCATGTCTGGCTATGATTGCAGCCGCTAAAAAACACCGCCGCAAAGCAACGGCCGGATTTTTGATCGGCTTGGCGTTCACGTCGTTTTTAACCGGGATCACGGAACCTATTGAATTCACCTTTATGTTCCTGTCGCCATTGCTTTTCGGCATTCATGCCGTGTTAACGGCGAGCGCAATGGCCATTACCAATATGCTGGGCATCCATCACGGCTTTACGTTTTCTGCAGGTATCATCGATTATCTCTTAAACTTCGGAATCGCCACAAAGCCGCTGCTCCTGCTGCCGATCGGACTGGTGTACGGCGCCATTTATTTCGTCATGTTTTATTTCTTGATCACGAAGCTGAATTTAAAAACGCCTGGACGTGAAGACGAAGAAGAATCAGCTGCGCCGGCTGAAACAGAAACGGGTTCATCCAAATACGAAAGCCTTGCCGTCCAATACCTTAAAGCCCTGGGCGGAAAGGAAAACATCGATACGCTGAACAACTGCGTGACCCGCCTCCGCCTCAAAATCCGCGACGCATCCAAGCTGGACGAAAAATCGCTGAAAACGCTGGGGGCCAAGGGGATCGTCAAGCTGAACCAGCACGAAATACAGGTAATCGTCGGCACAGATGTTGAATTTTTGGCAAACGAAATGCGGAAAGATTTATAAAAAAAAGCCCCTCTTGCAGGGGCTTTATCTTATGATTGCTCTTTCACGTGTACTTTCAGCGTCGCCTGTACCTCCGGATGCAGCTTAACCGGGACGTTTGTATATCCCAGCGTGCGAATGGCATCGTTCAGTTCAATTTTCCGCTTATCAACTTTTAATTGGTGTCCCTTTTGCAGCGCATCGGCAATCTGCTTGCTTGTGACAGAACCGAACAGACGGCCGCCTTCCCCTGACTTGGCAGAAAGCTCAACCGTAATGTTTTCAAGCTTTTCTTTCATCTCTTTAGCCTGCTTCAGCTCTTCAGCCGCTTCTTTTTTCTCTTTCTTCTTCTGTCCTTCAAGCGCGCTGATGTTGGAAGGTGTTGCTTCAACAGCAAGGCCTTTTTTGATCAAAAAGTTGTGCGCGTATCCGTCTGCCACGTTTTTGACCTCGCCTTTTTTCCCTTTGCCTTTTACATCCTGTAAAAAAATTACCTTCATGTCTCATTGCCTCCTTCAAAATACTCGTCAATCGCTTCTTTTAGACGGCGGAGCGCCTCCTCAACCGAGACATCCGTCAGTTGTGTAGCGGCATTTGTTAAATGCCCCCCGCCTTCAAGAGCCTCCATGATGATTTGAACGTTTACCTCGCCTAGCGATCTTGCACTGATGCATACCGTGCTCTCGTCTCTTCTCGCCACTGCAAAAGAAGCTTCAACCTCGCTCATCGAAAGAAGAGAATCCGCGGCTTGAGCGATAATGACCTGGTCAAAATAGTCATCATCCCCGCCGCCGGGCAGAGATGCAATGGCGATACCCTCTTTATAAAAGGATGTATGCTGAATGAGCCTCGCCCTTTTAATATAATGATCGGCTGTCTCTTTCAAAAACTTTTGCACAAGCACGGTGTCGGCGCCCTTAGCCCTCAAGTATGAGGCCGCATCAAACGTACGGGAGCCGGTACGGAGAGAAAAGCTTTTTGTATCGACGATAATCCCTGCCAGCAGTGCGGTCGCTTCAATCATATTGAGTTTCAGGCGTTTCGGCTGATACTCAAGCAGCTCAGTGACAAGCTCAGCCGTCGACGAAGCGTATGGCTCCATATAGACGAGCAGCGGATCTTTAATAAATTCTTCTCCTCTTCTATGATGATCGATTACGACGACATTTTCAATTTTATTGACCAGTCTCTCTTCAATAACAAAAGACGGCCTGTGCGTATCGACGATCACAAGCAGCGTATCATCTTTGGCAATCTCAAGCGCTTCTTCAGGCGTAATAAACCGCGACCAGAGCTCTTCGTATTTTTTGATTTCCCCGATTAGCCGCTGAACGCTTGCACCGATCTGATCGGAGTCAATCACGACGAATCCGTCTTTTCCGTTTGCCTGCGCCACTTTTAAAATCCCGATCGCCGAACCGATGGAATCCATATCGGGATACTTATGCCCCATGATGATGACATTGCTGCTTTCAGAAACGATTTCCTTAAGCGCATGGGAAATCACCCGTGCTCTAACCCGTGTCCGCTTTTCCATCGGGTTCGTTTTTCCGCCGTAAAATTTCACTTTTCCGTTCGGCTGCTTGATCGCCACCTGGTCGCCGCCGCGGCCAAGCGCCAGATCAAGGCTTGATTGCGCAAGGTCGCCAAGCTCTTTCAAAGAGGAGACAGACGCGCCGATCCCGATGCTTAAAGTTAGCGAAATGGCATGAACAGACGTCTTTTCCCGGATTTCATCGAGAATTGAAAACTTCGATGCTTCCAATTCGCTTAAAATGTGCTCGTTTAAAACACCGATAAACCGCTCGGATGAAATCCGCTTGAGAAAAATGTCGTATTGTTTGGCCCATTGATTCAGAAGGGATGTCACTTCACTGTTCATCGTGCTTCTTGTCTGGTCATCAAGACCTTGTGTTACATCATCATAATTGTCTAAAAATATGTAAGCCAGAACCGTTCGTTCGTTTTCATACTGCTTCTCAATCTGCGTTTGCTCTGTGACATCAAAGAAGTATAAGAGCTTTTCTTCCCTTTTAATGACGACGTTAAATTTCCGGTCGTTTAAGGTGATCGTTTCCGTATCGACTTCCTGCTTGATCAAAGGTACGACCGATTCGCAAATATCATAAAGCGACCTTCCGACGAGCGTACTTTCGCTAAAGCATGACGCCATGAACGGATTCGCCCATTCAACATAATACTGGTCATTGAAAAGCATGATCCCGATCGGCATTTCCAGCAGCGCTTCTTCCCCGACTTTTTTCAGCCTGTAGGACAAAGTCGAGATATAGTCATCCAATTCTTGTCTGATTTGAGAATCCGCACGTTTTAAAAAGAATAAAATGACGCCAAGGATAAGGACGCCGGCCGCTCCTGCCACCCAATTAAAATAAACGTTGATGAGGACAGAAATGATTGTGACGATAATTAAAGAATAAATGGGATATCGAAATAACGGTTTTTCATAAAAACTTGGCACTCCAATCAACTCCTCACCACCAGAGAGAACATCATCACGATGATTTCTTTACTTTCTCCCTTAAGTTAAAACCTATGTCAATTATACCCAAGATACGGACAAGATACATCAAGGGCGTAAGCAGCCCGAAGATCAAAAAAAGAACCGGCAGGGCCGTTGGCAGCTTTTTGGCGTGACAAAAATAAAAAACGAATGAAAAACCTTGAATGGCAATAATGAACCCCATCATCACGCTCGCATTTAAAATAATCGAGTAGAACACGCTTCCCTCTTCAGCAGGTGCCAGCGACAGAAGAATCGTCAGCAAATACAGCCAAATCGTGCCCTGTGGAAGCTTCAGCTCCCTAAAAGGCTTCAGGGACGGAATTTGCATGGCAAAACGCCGCAGCACCGGCTTTGCGATCAGATGGTTTAAAAATGCGGTGATGGCGGAAAAGATCACGATCACCGTCGGATATAAATACTGCGCCTGTTTTAATTGTTCTCTGACGAGTTCCAGCTGTTTCGCCGCCTCATCGTCATTTCCAAACTGCTTCATAATCGATTCAGACATTTTGAATGATTCATTATATGATTGATTGATCTCTTCTATTAAGTTTAACCCGAGAAACTGAATGCTAATAAACAACAGCAGCACAATGGAAACCATATAAGCAACAGCGGCTGAAGCAATCGCCTGCGCAGGCTCGTTTTTTCTGTAATGAAACCCCATGAGAATCCCCGCGGCAGTTACGGGAACAGCGAAAGCCAGACTGCTCAAAGAGCCTGTTATCAGTGAAACAGGCAAGCTCACTAAGCCCATGAAAAGACCGGGCTTTACCCCGTGCCTGATCGTTTGAATCATGGCAGGCAAAGGCAATGCCAATAAGAGAAACGTTCCGACGAAAGGAAGATAGAGGCTTATCATCATTACAACGGCAAAAAGACTGACCAAAATAGCGCCCTCTACCAAAGCTCTTGTTTGTTTCACTTGTTCACCTCATATTTTTGTTTTCTGAATCCAAAAAGAGCAGCATGGACGACTGCTCTTTTTCCGTCGCAATTTCATTTTCAATAAGACGATAACATGAGCAGGTGCAAAGCCTTCTCTCATTGTTTCTTTAATTTTAACATAAGGGCAAATCTCAAGTAAAATAAGGCCAGCGGCGACGAAGGGAATGTTCCATGTGAAACATCCCCTTCTTTCAAGAAAAGCAGCTCAATCAATCTAAAAATCCGGATTTATCTTTATTTTTTTTCTTCGCCTTTCTGATCATAAACAAGATGATCAAAACCATGATCAATATCGTGATCCGAAGTCCTCCGCTCATAAATAAAAAGAAGTCTTTTACAGAATCCAGCACCCTTTATCACCTCTCACTTGTGTAATCACTCAGCTGAAAAATCTCATACTTAAGAATTCCCCTTTCAAAAACGGTCTGAAACGTTCCTTTAACCTTTTGGGCGTTTTAGGCATATGCTATCAAAGAGAAAGCAATAAAGGAGAATGGATATGAGTCATACAAGAACATTGGCGTGGCATGAAACGCTGGAATTGCATGAACTGATCGCCACACAATCAGTAGGCTTAATCAAGGTGAAAAAGAGCCTGAAAAAGATTAGAGATCCCCAGCTCAGACACCTTTACAGCATGGCGGCAAGAGGATTGGAGGGGAATTTACGAGAGCTTCTCCCGTTTTTGCCGAAGGCTCCGGTTTTCCACCGGGATGATGAAAGAGCGGATCTTTTCTTTGAAGCAGGAGAGTTATTAGCATTGGCGAAAACAAGCGTCCGAAATTATGCAATCGCCATCACGGAAACGGCAACCCCTGAGCTCAGAAGAGTGCTGGTGAAGCAGATTAATGCAGCCATCAGGCTTCACGAGCAAGTCTTTCAGTACATGTACCAAAGAGGACTGTACCCTGCCTACAACCTCACTGAGCTCTTGAAGGGCGATGCGATGCATGCCCAGAAGGCAATTTCGATGCGATAAAAACCAACCAGCAAGGATCAGATCCTTACTGGCTGTTTTTTTTTATATCAGGACACGGAACGCTCTGGCAGATGATATGTCGCCATCTTTTTGACGAGCCTGCCGCTTGATTCATTCAAGCCCGTCACCTCAACGTCCGCGCCTTGCTCCTTGTATTTCAGAATGATTTTGTCGATTGCCGCAACGGCGGAATCGTCCCATATATGCGCTTCTGAAAAATCAAAAATAACCTTTTTGGCGTCATCGTCTATTTCGATGGATTTTACAAGGTCGTGTACAGATGCAAAGAAAATTTGACCTTTGAGCATGTATGTTTTTTCTTGTCCGGTTGATGCGGTATCGACTTTGATTTTAGAAATTTTCGCCGCAAAAAAGATCGCGCTTAAGATGACGCCGGCAAACACGCCTTTTGACAAATCATGCGTGGCTACGACGGTAATGACTGTCACCAGCATGACAATCGAATCGGTAAGCGGCACCTTTCTCAACATGCCGAATGAAGACCAGTCAAATGTTCCGATGGACACCATAATCATGACCCCTGCCAAAGCAGCCATCGGAATTTGGACGACCCAATCGCCCAGCACCATGATCAAAAACATTAAGAAAACACCTGCCACAAAAGTGGACAAACGTCCTCTTCCTCCTGATTTTACATTGATCACGGACTGGCCGATCATCGCACAGCCTGCCATACCCCCGAAAAACCCGGCAACGATATTGGCTATTCCCTGACCGCGGCTTTCCCTATGTTTGTCGCTTTCCGTTTCCGTCATGTCATCCACAATAGAAGATGTTAATAATGATTCCAAAAGACCGACGATGGAAAGAGCAAAAGCAGTCGGAAAAATGATCGACAACGTGTCAAAGTTTAAAGGAATATTCGGGATCATAAAAGATGGAAAAGATTGCTTAATCTCTCCCAAATCTCCGACCGTGCGAAGATCAAGATGGCCGAAAATAGAAAATGCGGTCATGGCAATGATCGCAACAAGAGCAGATGGAATGGCTTTTGTGAAGCGGGGCAAAATGTAAATAATCAACAATGTAATACCGACAACCACATACGTCATATACGAAACTCCAACAAAATGGGGAACCTGGGCCAAAAAGATCAAAATGGCCAGCGCATTTACGAAACCTACCATAACCGACCGTGGAATAAATTTCATAAAGCGCGCGATTTTCAGTAACCCAAATATGAATTGGATGATTCCGGTTAAAATCGTAGTCGCAAACAAATACTCGATGCCATAATCCCTGACCAGCGTACCTATTAAGAGAGCCATCGCTCCCGTTGCAGCCGAAATCATCGCCGGCCGCCCTCCTGCAAACGAAATCACAACAGCAATACAAAACGACGCATACAAACCGACCATCGGGTCTACGCCCGCAATAATGGAAAACGCAATGGCTTCGGGAATGAGAGCCAGCGCTACGACGATACCCGAAAGGATATCACCCCGCACATTTGAAAACCATTCGCTATTTAATTGTTTGATACTCAAAATATTCAACACCTCTTTTATCTGTTTTGCTTCCAACTCTCATAGAAGCCGTCTGTTTTTAACATGATTCACTTTAGCAAACATGCATCTAAATGTCTATATAGTTTTTCCGTTATCAGAAAGTGCAAAAAGGGAATGTATTTTGAAAAAAGAGATCAATCTAAGGAAAAGAGGAGGTTTCATCATGGCGCAAGAGCTGGAAAAACGGCCGGGGCATACAAGATGGTATATTTCATCACTATTAAGCAGCATGATCATTTTAAATTACTTTGACCGTGTCGCCATTTCTGTCGCAGCTCCTGCGATACAGGACTCCTTTCAATTGACGGCGACACAATTGGGCGTGGTCTTTTCGATATATACTTATTCCTATACCCTCATGCAGCTTCCCGTCGGCAGCCTGCTGGACAGGTTCGGCGTCGCCTGGGTAACAAGGATCGGAATGACGATTTGGAGCCTTTTAACGGTCATTTTGGCTTTTTTGCACGGAAAACTGCTGTTATATATCGTTCGTTTTTTAATCGGACTGACAAGCGCATCGGCGTTTCCCGCTGCTTCGAAAGCGACCGCCCTCTGGTTTCCGCCGAACGAACGCGGCCTTGCCAATTCGTTGTTTGATTCGGCTGCGAAATTTGCAAATGTAATCGGTGCGCCGCTCGTTGCATTCCTTGTGACGACGTATGACTGGCGGACCGCATTTTTGACGATCGGAATCATGAATATATGTTTTACGATCTTTTTCTGGTGGTATTATGAGCAGCCTGACCGGCACAAATTGGTCTCAAAGGAAGAGCTTCATTACATTCAAAAGCATAATGCCGTATCAACTGAAGAAATATCAGAACGTACAATAGACGCCCTGAAAACGATGATAACGAACCGAAAAGCATGGGGGCTGATGATCGGGTTTACGGGTTACGGTTATACGTTCAACCTGCTGTTAACTTGGCTCCCCACCTTTTTTAAAGAAACCTATGGACTGGACATCATGTCATCAGGACTGTTTACGGCCGTTCCCTGGCTTATCTCGACCATCTCCGGAATCATTGTCGGCGGATGGCTTGTCGACTCTTTGATAAAAAAGGGGCATTCAAATACAAAAGTGTATCAAACGATCATCGTGATCGGCATGAGTCTGGGATTTGCTTTTTTAGGCGCGATTTTCACGCATAACATCATCATTGCAATCATTTTCATTTCCGTCGGACTGGCAGGGATTTCGGCAACAGCGCCCATCGGCTGGTCCATTTCGGCTGATATTGCCCCTCCGGGCTCCATCTCCCTTCTCAGTTCGATGGTCAATCTCGCCAATAATCTGTTTGGCGGTATTATTGCGGTGTCATTGACGGGATATTTGGTCGACATGACCGGGTCTTTTACCCTCAGTTTCCTCGTCGCGGGATTTGTATTGCTGCTGGGGCTCGTTTTCTACCTGGCCGTCCTCGGAGATATAGAGCGGATTCATGTATCGAGAAACAAATAAAGTTTCACTATTTGGAAAATATTATAACAATTACTTTGATTTAGCCATTTATTCAAAATAAAAAAGAACAAGAACCGCATAGGGCTCTTGTTCTTTTTATATCTCAGCTTACTCGCCTGCTACGTATGGAAGTAAAGCCATTTGACGAGCGCGTTTGATTGCAACAGTCAATTTGCGTTGGTATTTCGCGCTTGTTCCTGTTACACGGCGTGGTAAAATTTTACCGCGCTCAGAGATAAATTTTCTAAGAAGATCTACATCTTTGTAGTCGATATGCGTAATTCCGTTAGAAGTGAAATAACACACTTTACGGCGTTTCGCACGACCGCCTCTGCGTCCTCCTGCCATTGCTATTTCCCTCCTTTCTTTTTTTAAGTCCGTCCGTCATCCATTAAAACGGCAAGTCATCATCTGAGATGTCAATCGGTTTGCCGTCGTTTGCAAATGGATCGTCATTAAAGCTGTTGCTTTGATTGCGATTCTGATTGCTCTGACCGCCGCCAAATGGATTCTGATCGTTTTGTCCGCCGCCAAAGTACTGGCCTCCCTGGCCTCCGCTGTAACCGCCGACACCAGAACCGCCGCCTTTAGGCTCCAGAAATTGAACACTTTCAGCTTGAACTTCCGTCACATATACGCGCTGTCCTTGCTGATTTTCGTAGTTCCTCGTTTGCAAACGTCCATCTACACCCGCAAGGCTTCCTTTTTTAAGGAAATTCGCAACATTTTCAGCTTGTCTTCTCCAAACGACACAGTTGATGAAATCTGCTTCACGTTCGCCCTGCTGATTCGTAAACGTACGGTTTACAGCGAGCGTAAAGGTGGCAACTGCCGCACCGCTGGGAGTATAACGAAGCTCTGGGTCCTTTGTCAGTCTGCCGACTAAAACAACTCGGTTAAGCATATGAGAGACCATCCTTTTGCTTTAGAATATATCATTCATTTCTGTTTACTCTTCTTCTTTAACCACGATGTGGCGAATGATGTCATCACTGATTTTAGCTAAACGGTCAAATTCTTGAACTGCTTCAGCACCAGATTGAACGTTTACGATTTGGTAGAATCCGTCGCGGAAATCGTTGATTTCGTAAGCAAGACGGCGTTTTCCCCAATCTTTTGTTTCAGTGATCTCCGCACCGTTTGTCGTTAAAATGTTGTTAAAACGCTCAACAACAGCCTTTTTAGACTCTTCATCAACGTCTGGGCGGATGATGTACATGATTTCGTACTTTCTCATTTGTATTTGCACCTCCTTTTGGACTAAGCGGCCCATTACTTGGGCAAGGAGCAATAATCCTATTACTCACAATTTTATATTATATCAAAGCTCCTGTCCCTTTTCAACAGCGTTATACATTGAAACGGAAATGAATCACGTCACCGTCTTTAACGATGTATTCTTTTCCTTCAAGGCGGACTTTCCCGGCTTCTTTTGCCGCGGACATGCTTCCCGCTTCAAGCAGATCGTCGTATGCCACAGTTTCCGCGCGGATAAATCCGCGTTCGAAGTCAGAATGGATGATGCCCGCGCATTCCGGAGCCTTCATGCCTTTTTTGAACGTCCAGGCTCTGACTTCCTGCTCTCCCGCCGTAAAATAAGTTGCCAGTCCGAGCAGTGAGTAAGACGCCCTAATTAATTGGTCAAGGCCGGATTCTTCGATTCCCAGCTCTTCAAGGAACATCGCTTTCTCCTCGCCTTCAAGCTCGGCGATTTCTGACTCGATCTTCGCGCAGACGACGATCACCTCAGCGTTTTCAGCGGCGGCGAATTCCTTGACTTTCCGGACATATTCGTTGCCTGAAGGATCAGCCACTTCATCCTCGCTGACATTCGCTACATATAATACGGGTTTAGTCGTTAAAAGATGGAGCTGTTTCAGCACTTTTTGCTGCTCTTCGGTAAACTCGACAGAGCGCGCCGGCTTTTCCTGTTCAAACGCTTCTTTTAATTTTGTCAAAATCTCAAATTCAAAGACAGCTTCCTTATCTTTTTGTTTCGCCATCTTTCCGACGCGGCCGATCCGCTTCTCAACGGTTTCAAGATCCGCCAATATCAGCTCAAGATTGATCGTCTCGATATCGGATATCGGATCCACTTTTCCGGAGACGTGCGTAATATTGTCATCAGCAAAACAGCGGACGACATGGCAAATCGCGTCAACTTGGCGAATGTGGGACAAGAACTTATTTCCAAGACCTTCCCCTTTGGACGCCCCTTTTACAATACCCGCAATATCGGTAAATTCGAATGCGGTGGGAACGGTTTTCTTCGGATTGACGAGCTCTGTCAGCTTCTGCAGACGCTCATCCGGAACCTCAACGATCCCGACGTTTGGATCAATCGTACAAAACGGGTAGTTGGCCGATTCTGCCCCGGCCTGTGTAATCGCGTTAAATAAGGTTGACTTCCCGACGTTCGGCAAACCAACAATCCCAGCTGTTAAAGCCATTCTTTCATCTCCTCTATAAATAAACATCCATATGACATTCGTGTAATTCAAACCTGCAACAATTATAAGGATGATTACTGTAAAAAACAAGCTGACAAAACCTGCTTTTCAATAACTGAAACGGGGTGAAAATCTTTTTTTGCCAAAATCCATAATCAAGCCACCAAAAAAGCATGGGGCCCGTATATATTAAGAATCGGACTCCTCATGCTTCACCAGAATCTTTTTCATCTTTCTTTGAAATTCTTTGCGGGGAATCATGACGCTGTGGGCACAACCCTCGCATTTAATTCTGATATCCATCCCCATTCGAATCACTTTCCAGCGGTTCGTCCCGCACGGATGCGGCTTTTTCATTTCGACCACGTCATTCAGGCCAAATTCTTTATCCGCCAACATCGTTCACCTCTTTAAAATTCCTTTTTTGTGATCCTATTGTACAAAAAACGACATGGAAAGGGCAATTTTTCAAAACATGAGATCATTTCAATATAACAGATTAATTATACTAATATAGTATAACATATCTCAATTTTTCCATTTGCATAATATGGGATAAAGCAAAATATTCACTAATAAATAAAGATTCAGCAGTCCGTAAATCGGGTATAAAAAAGCGATCAAATTAGAAAAGCCGAATGATGTAAAAGGCAGCATCAGCAAAAGAAGGAATAGCGCAATGATCCATCTCGGCCCTTTCACAAGCGTAAGAAAACGGCTTGACAGTCCGAGAATGCTTGTGACAGTCGTCGTATAAATCGCTACGCAAAGAACGGCTGTCATAAACATAAACATCGGAAAAGGCGCACCTTCCAAAACCGCGAATAATGGAATTTCATAATGCGACAGCTGCCCGGCAAGTACGACAAGCGTTTCATTGTACATAAATGAAATTGCGCCAAATACCAAGCCGCTGAGAAGACTGGCAATCCGCGCTTCGCCAAGCCCTTTCAACTCCTTGCCGACCGAGGACAATACGGCAACGACCGATAAAACGTTCAGCGAAGCGAATGCAATCCCGGCAGGCCAATTATATTGACGGTTCATATTGAGCAGCCACGGCTGCTGATGTGCTGCCTGAAATGAAATCAGCGCATACAGCAGCCCGGCTACCAGAATGGGAATTAAATAGCTGTTCACTGATAGAATCCCGTTTAGCCCCCATAAAAAAATAAATGCCGTGCACAAAGCAAATAAGCCGACACCTGCCCAAAACGGGATTTGAAACATTTGCAGCGTAACCCCGCCTCCGGCAATCATGACGATCGTCGTCGTAAATAAATATAAAATGATGAGCAGATCGTATACTTTTGCGAGCATAGGACCGATCAATTTTTCAAGAACGGGAAGAAAGTGCTCTGACTTTTCTTCAAAGCTGATTTTCATCACAATATATGTAGACAGAGTGAATATGATCGTGAACAACAGGATAGCCAGTCCGCTTTCATCGCCAAAAAACTGCCATATTTCCTGGCCGGATGCATATCCTGCACCTATTAAACTTCCCAAAATGAGAAGCATCCACTTCATCCCGGCTCTCCACACGATTTGATCACCTCGTCGATCGTTTTAAGCTTGTTTCCGTTTTACTGTTACTATACTGGCCTGATTCATGAAAGATTCCAAAAAGGAGCATCGGGATTTGAGGAAACGGATCAGATCAAGTTGCGGTGATGGTGACCGAGTGACCGCGGCGGAAACATGGAGACCCGTTGAGAGGATTTCAGCTGTTCTGCGGTCACTTTATTTCCCGAGAGTCTGCTATCAGCACTGAATCTCAATTTCTCATATAAGACCAGGCCATCTTCCTTGCTTTTTTGTTATATTTTACATGAGTCCTTTTCTTACACTCTTCTGCTCCTTCAGTTCACGCAATAAACCCAAATTGCCCCCGGTTCTTACGCTTTTTCAATCCAAGCATAAAACAAGACAACACTGGATATACTAGAAATAAAATCTGGTACAACAATTCTGTTATTACGATGACAAGGATGTGAAACATTTGAATCGAAAAGGCGGGCTCTTTTCTCAAGAACCAATAAACGAATATATTTCCCATTCAGATCCGTTGGCAGTCAAACAAATTGAAAAAGTTCTTTCCGTCCATCTAAAACAGGCGGCCGATCGCCCCGTTGCCGTCGTCTGCATCGGCACGGACCGCTCCACAGGCGATTCGCTCGGCCCCCTCGTCGGAATGAAGCTTGCCGAAAGACGGCTGACAAGGTTTCATGTATATGGAACGCTTGCCGATCCGGTTCATGCCGTCAACTTGGCCGAAAAGCTGGAAACGATTCATCAAAACCATCAAAATCCCTTCATTATTGCGATTGACGCCTGTCTCGGACGAACCAAAAGCGTTGGCTCCTTTCAAATTGGCAAAGGACCATTAAAGCCAGGCGCCGGTGTACAAAAAAATCTGCCTGAAGTCGGCGACGTTCACATTAACGGCATCGTCAATGTCAGCGGGTTTATGGAGTATTTTGTTTTGCAGAACACGAGGCTTAACCTTGTCATGAGCATGTCAAACGTCCTCGCGGAAGGGTTGTTGCTTCTTGAGAAAGCAGCCGGATGGCTCCGGCCTCATCTATCGCCGATTCAAAAAATAACGGGAAGGATGTAATCAAAAAAACCATCTGTTATCCAGATGGTTTCAGCTCGTTTGCGGATATTACGAATGCCCTTCAGACAAAAGTTCAAGAATGCGCTCCAGATCTTCGTTTGAATAAAATTCAATTTCGATTCTGCCCTTTTTCTTTTGCTTTTTAATGGTGACCGGCGTTCCAAAATAATTTTGCAAATATGTCTCCCGTTCTTTAATAACCGCATCTTTCGCCGATTTCGGTTTCTTTGTTTCACGTGGAACATTGGCGTTCATTTGCTGAATCAGTTTTTCAAGCTGACGGACGTTCAGCTGTTCAGATACAACCTTTTGCACCAATGGTTCAAGCTTCTTTTTATTTTTCAGCCCGAGCAGTGTTCTTCCGTGCCCCATCGACAGTGTGCCTTTGTCGATTAAATCTTGAACGTTCTCAGGCAGCGTCAAAAGTCTTAAATGATTGGCAATATGAGGACGGCTTTTGCCAAGCCTTTTTGCAAGCTGTTCCTGTGTCAAATCAAGGTGCTTTAATAATGATTCATAGGCTTTTGCTTCCTCAAGCGGAGACAGGTCTTCTCGCTGAAGATTTTCCAATAAGGCAATCTCCATCATCAGGGATTCTGACAGTTCGCGGACAATCGCAGGAATGGTTTCCAAACCGGCTTTTTCAGCAGCCCGAAAGCGCCGCTCTCCTGCTACGATATCGTAGCCTTTGATGGACTTCCTGACAATGATCGGCTGCAAAACGCCATGCTGCAGAATGGATTCTTTTAAATCTTTCAACGATTGGTCATCAAACGTTTTCCTTGGCTGATAAGGGTTTGGCCGCAAATCTTTCAGCTTGATTTCCTCAACCGTTTCCTCCGATAAATCGACATTTGAAAACAACGCATTAATCCCTTTTCCGAGACCTTTAGGCATTCGCAGCCACTTCCTTTGCTAAATCTAAATAGACTTCCGCTCCCCGGGAACGCGGATCATATAAAATAATCGGCTTTCCGTGACTCGGCGCTTCACTTAACCTGACGTTCCGCGGAATGACGGTTTTATATACTTTATCCCGGAAGTATTTTTTCACTTCTTCAATAACCTGTATGCCTAAATTCGTTCTCGCATCAAGCATTGTCAGCAATACGCCGTCTATCATAAGGTCGGTATTCAAGTGCTTTTGCACGAGTCTGACGGAGTTGAGAAGCTGGCTTAGCCCTTCCAAAGCATAGTACTCGCACTGCACGGGTATGACAACGGAATCCGAAGCCGTCAGCGCGTTGATGGTGAGCAGTCCCAATGAAGGCGGACAGTCGATGATCATAAAATCGTAGTTTTGTTTGACCGATTCTAAAGCGCGTTTCAATCTGACTTCGCGGGAAATGGTCGGTACAAGCTCGATTTCGGCACCCGCCAGCTGAATCGTAGCCGGAATGACATCCAAATTTTCGACGGATGTTGTTTTGATGACGTCTTTGACGTCTGCATCATCCACTAATATATCGTACACACATTGATCAACATCAGCTTTTTCAATTCCAATTCCGCTTGTTGCGTTTCCTTGCGGGTCTATGTCGACTAGCAAAACCCTTTTCCCGATGTAAGCTAAGCAAGCTCCCAGGTTGACAGAGGTTGTTGTTTTACCAACGCCTCCTTTTTGGTTTGTGATCGCAATAATTTTCCCCACAATGTCACCTACTTTCACATTGAACAAGTTTCTCTCATTTCTCTATTTTAACAAAAAAAGAATCGGCCGTTTGCATTTTTTGAATTTTTGTTTTTTGTGTCGAAGCAGTGACATTGCATTTTTATGCATGAGGAAGAAAAAAAGATAATGTTGTCGAATGAAGAGATAATAATTATATTATACAAGAATAATAATTTAAGAAAAGGAAACCCTGGAACATCCATGTGTTCCAGGGCATAAGTAAAGGTTAGTCCGTTGAAGGCATTTTCCGGGTGGAGACCGCGATTCTGTTCCATGCATTGATCGTTACGGCCGCCATGATGAGTTCAGCGGTTTCGATTTCGCTAAAATGCTTCCGCACTTCCTCGTACACATCGTCCGGCACTCCTTCATCCGCAATAAGCGTCACCGCTTCAGTCAGCGCCAAAACAGCCCTTTCCTTGTCCGTGAAAAACGGAGCTTCGCGCCATGCGCTGAGGGCGTACAAACGCTGTTCGGTTTCGCCGATTTTCCTCGCATCCTTAGTGTGCATATTCAAACAAAAAGCACAGCCGTTTAATTGCGAAGCGCGGATTTTGATAAGCTCCTTTAAAATGGGATCAATGCTTGAAGCGCTTTGTGCTTTTTCAAGCTCCAGCATGCCGGCATATCCTTTGGGATTTACCTTCTCCATGATCAATCTTGTTTCCATGTCAATTCCTCCTCTGAAAAGTGATTCACTTATATAACAAGTGAGGCATTCGATTTGTGACAGGAAACGCTAAAATGTAATGTGCTTTAGTTTATCAGGATTGGAAACGATGTATATGTTGTTGATCAAATCGCACTCCGGGGACCATGCAAAGCAAATGGCGTATATCGGTTTTTTGCCCCGCTCTATCAGCACGCCTCTTTGGCCATTGATTTGGGCATGCCTTATATGGCCTGCAAGTCTTCCTTTTGAAGCAATTCCCTTAAAGAATGCATAGATTCGGCTCCTTCCGTAGATCGGTCTGATTGCGCTCTTCACTTTTCCGCCTCCGTCAGTATATAAAACCGCTTCTTCGGTCAGCTTGCGAGCGAATTCGTCAAAATCTCCCGTTTTTGCCGATGCTATGAACAGCTCTGCCAGTTGCCGCTCCTCTTTCGGTCTGGAAGTAAGAGATAGTTCTCCGCTTAATTTATGCTTGATGCGGCTGTGAATTTTCCGGCAGTTTGCTTCAGATTTTTCGATAATGGATGATATTTCCTTATAGTGATATCCAAACACGTCCCTAAACATAAATACCGCTCTCTCAACGGGATTCAACCTGCTCATCGCCACCAGAAATGCGTAGGATACCGTTTCTTCTTTTTCCGCCAGATCAGCCGGGTTCTGATCCGGGAGTCTCAAGCTTGGCTCCGGGAGCCACTCGCCGACATAGACCTCGCGCTTTTTCCGGGCTGACTGCAAAAAATTAATGCAGCGGTTTGTAACAGATTTGATCAAATAAGGCTTATTGATCTGATCGATGCTTTTTTCCTGAAGATCGGCAAACAGGTCCTGCACGATATCTTCAGCATCCTGTATAGAACCTGTCATTCGATAAGCGACTGAATGAAGCAATGACCAGTATTTTTGATAATGTTCCATAGCTTCCCCCGTATGTAGATATTTTGACCTAAAAAAATAAAAGCTCTGGGAGCTTTTATTTCGGTATCCGGATCGTAAACTGAATGTATTCTTCAAATTCCTCTTCTTCGGTATTCAGTTTGACTCCGCTGTCTTCCACCATCGATAATGACTGGCGGATCGTGTTCATCGCGATTCTCGCGTCCCTGCTGTATGCTTTTCTCTTCGGTTTGGGCTTTCGCTTATCCTGCTCAAGCATTTTGACAACGCGGTCCTCGGTTTGTTTGACATTTAAGCTTTTTTCAATCACTTCGTTTAGCAGCTTGATCTGAAGTTCGGGCTGTTTTAACGGAATGAGCGCTCGTGCATGCCGCTCTGAAATCTCTTTTTTCAAAATCGCTTCCTGCACTTCTGCCGGAAGCTTCAGCAGTCTGAGCTTGTTGGCGATCGTTGACTGTCCCTTGCCGAGCCTTTGGGCAAGGGCTTCCTGCGTCAAATCATGCAGCTCTAAAAGCCGTGCGTATGCATGTGCCTCTTCTATCGAAGACAATTCCTCCCTCTGGAGGTTTTCAATTAGAGCGACAGACGCTGTCTCCGTATCTGAAAAATCCTTGATAATAGCGGGAACTTTTTCCCAGTTCAGCGTTTGAACTGCCCGCCAGCGCCGCTCCCCTGCAATGAGCTCATATTTGCCTTCCTGCTCGGTTTTTCTGACGACAATCGGCTGAATAATGCCGTGTGTATGAATGGTTGCGGCTAATTCTTGAATTTTTTCTTCAGAGAAAATGGTGCGCGGCTGAAAACGGTTAGGAATAATATCGCCTACTGGAATATCTTGAATTTCTTCTTTATTCGTATCATGCTCAGCAATCTCTGGTTCTTCTTTTTCACCGATTCCGAAGAGACGAGAGAATGAATGCTTCATGTACCTACACCACCTTTGAACACTGCCATTTTTATAATTCTATTTTCTCATGAATTTTCCTTCTGTGACACCATCAATTTTGACGAAAGCGAACGAATCATTTACCCTTCAATCGGAGATTTGTTTGGTGTTCCAGGTTTTCTTGGGAATTTTTTCGGCGTCTGCGATTGTTTTTTGATGATAATGATGTTTCTTTCGCTTTCTTCGATCGGCAGCTGAAAAGAATGCACGGTTTCAATTGCTCCTCCAAGGACTTTAATTGCTTTTTTTCCCGCTTCGATTTCTTCCTCAGCCGAAGCCGCCTTTAAGGCAACGAAGAAACCGTTTTTCTTTACCAGCGGAAGGCACAGTTCGCTCAAAACAGAAAGGCGGGCAACCGCACGGGCCGTAACGACATCAAAGCTTTCCCGCTTATCTTTCAATCTCCCGAACGTTTCGGCGCGATCATGGTAAAAAGACGTATTTTCTAATTTTAATGCATTGGAAAGCTGATTTAAAAAGTTAATTCTTTTATTTAATGAATCGACGATTGTTACGTGAAGGTGGGGAAAACAGATTTTAATCGGCAGGCTTGGAAATCCGGCGCCGGCCCCAACGTCACACAGACTGTCCGTCTTGTTGAAATCAACATAAAAAGAAGCTGTAATGGAATCGTAAAAGTGCTTCAAATACACCTCTTTTTTTTCTGTAATCGAGGTCAGGTTAATCTTTTCATTCCATTCAACAAGCCATTCATAATACGTTTCAAATTGCTCCAGCTGATAAGGAGAAAGGGAAATGCCTTTCTCCTCCAGGTTGGACGTAAACTGTTCTATGTTCATACCGTCATCCTTTCTATTCCGCGACCTTGGCGATCCGGCCCTGTTCAAGGTAAACAAGCAGAATGGAAATATCGGCAGGATTCACCCCGGAAATCCGTGAGGCCTGCGCGACGGACAGCGGTCTGACCTCTTTCAGTTTTTGGCGCGCTTCTGTCGCGATCCCTTTAATGGCGTCATAATCGATTCTGTCCGGAATCTTTTTGTTTTCCATTTTCTTAAGCTTTTCGACCTGCTGCAGGGATTTTTCGATATATCCTTCATACTTGATTTGGATTTCGACCTGTTCAGCAACGTCTGCGGCGACATCTTCCTCTGCAGGTGCAAGCGCCGTGACGGTTTTGTAATTCATTTCAGGCCGCTTCATTAAATCAGTCGCCCGGATGCCGTCTTTCAGCTCGCTTCCGCCCAATGAACGGATGTATTCCTGATTTTCGCCGGTCGGTTTGATGATAACAGAATGCAGGCGTTTTTTCTCTGCTTCGATAGCCGCTTTTTTCTGAAGAAATTTTTGATAGCGCTCCTCAGAAATCAAGCCGACCTTATATCCGATTTCCGTCAGGCGCAGGTCCGCGTTGTCATGGCGCAGAAGCAGACGGTATTCCGCCCTGGACGTCAGGAGACGGTATGGTTCGTTTGTTCCTTTTGTAACGAGGTCGTCAATCAAAACTCCGATGTATGCGTCTGAGCGGCTGAGGATGACTTCTTCCTTGCCAAGCGCCTTGCGTCCGGCATTAATTCCGGCCATGATACCCTGCCCGGCCGCTTCTTCGTAGCCTGATGTTCCGTTGATTTGACCGGCTGTAAACAGACCCGGTATTTTTTTCGTTTCAAGCGTCGGCCAAAGCTGTGTCGGTACGATCGCATCATATTCAATCGCATATCCGGCGCGCATCATTTCCACGTTTTCAAGCCCCGGAATCGTTGCGAGCATTTTTCTCTGTACGTCTTCCGGAAGGCTTGTCGACAGCCCCTGAACGTATACTTCCTGCGTATTGCGGCCTTCAGGCTCAAGAAAAATCTGATGTCTCGGCTTATCATTAAAGCGGACGACCTTGTCTTCGATGGACGGACAATATCGCGGCCCCGTTCCTTTGATCATGCCGGAGTACATCGGTGAACGGTGCAGATTGTTGTCAATGATTTCATGCGTTTCCGGGCTTGTATACGTCAGCCAGCACGGAAGCTGGTCTGTAATATATTCCACCGTCTCATACGAAAAGGCCCGCGGCACGTCATCGCCAGGCTGGATTTCCGTTTTGCTGTAATCGATCGAATGGCTGTTCACCCGCGGCGGTGTGCCCGTCTTAAAGCGGACGAGGTCAAAGCCGAGCTCTTCGAGATGTTCAGAAAGCTTGATCGAAGGCTGCTGGTTGTTCGGTCCGCTTGAATAAGACAAATCTCCAAGGATGATTTTTCCTCTCAAAAACGTACCCGTTGTCAGGACGACCGTTTTTGAACGGTATATCGCCCCGGTTTGAGTGACCACGCCGCGGCATTCGCCGTCCTCTATTAAAAGGCGTTCGACCATTCCTTGCAGCAAATTCAAATTCGGTTCATTTTCAAGCGTTTTTTTCATTTCATGCTGATATTGAAATTTATCGGCTTGCGCGCGCAGCGCCCGTACGGCAGGACCTTTCCCCGTATTTAAAAGCCGCATTTGAATGTGGGTTTTATCAATATTTTTAGCCATTTCTCCGCCGAGCGCATCAATTTCGCGGACGACGATCCCTTTAGCAGGGCCGCCGACAGACGGATTACAAGGCATAAAAGCAACCATGTCAAGGTTGATGGTTAAGACAAGCGTTTTTGCGCCTTGTCTTGCTGATGCCAAAGCCGCTTCAACACCGGCGTGACCGGCTCCGACGACGATGACGTCATATTGGCCAGCTTCATAGCCCATATGTTTCGTTCCTCCTTTATTTTCCTAAGCAAAATTGTGAAAAGAGCTGGTCGATCAAGCTTTCGTGCACGGCGTCTCCAATGATCTCCCCAAGAACTTCCCAGCATTTTGTTAAATCGATTTGCACCATATCAATCGGCACATCGTTTTCGATTCCCTCAAGAGCATCCGAGATGGCGCGCTTGGCCTCATGAAGCAGCGAGATGTGCCTTGTATTGCTGACATACGTAAGATCGCCGCTTTCGATCGCTCCCGTGAAAAACAGCGACTGGATGGCGTCCTCAAGCTCGTTGATCCCTTCCTCCCTTAAAAGGGAAGTCGTGACGACAGGACGTCCGTCAGCCAATTCCTGAACGCGGCCGAGATCAAGCTTCTGCCCGAGGTCGGTCTTATTGACGATCACGATCAGATCCATGCCTTTTGTCGCGTCGAACAGCTTGATGTCTTCTTCTGAAAGCTCCTCACTGTAATTGAGGACAAGCAGAATTAAATCCGCTTCTTTTAATACCTGCCTTGAGCGCTCGACACCGATTCGCTCAACGATATCTTCCGTCTCGCGGATCCCCGCTGTATCGACAAGGCGCAACGGTACGCCTCTTACATTCACATATTCTTCGATGACGTCGCGCGTCGTTCCCGGAATGTCGGTCACGATCGCCTTCGTCTCATGAACGAGGCTGTTCAATAGCGAAGATTTCCCAACGTTCGGCCTTCCGATAATAACGGTTGAGATGCCTTCCCTTAATATTTTACCTTGTTCTGACGTTCTAAGGAGCACTTCGATTTCTTCTTTGACTTTTGATGCCTTTTCAATCAGAAGCTTATGTGTCATCTCTTCGACGTCATCGTATTCCGGGTAATCAATATTTACTTCGATATGCGCCAATGTCTCAAGCAGCTCCGCCCGCAACCGTTTGATCAGAGAGGACAGCCTTCCTTCCATCTGAT
Organism: Bacillus sp. JJ675; assembly: GCF_036963165.1. Classification (NCBI taxonomy): domain Bacteria; kingdom Bacillati; phylum Bacillota; class Bacilli; order Caryophanales; family Bacillaceae; genus Bacillus; species Bacillus sp. JJ675. The sequence goes on from NZ_JBALMR010000007.1 coordinate 131,844, forward strand.
TCATGGCGACATTCATCGCACGGTCCGTTTTCGCCCTGATGAGATCCATGACCGCTTCGGCCTGGGAAAGGTCGATTCTGCCGTTTAAAAAAGCCCTTTTCGTAAACTCGCCCGGCTCGGCAAGTCTCGCGCCTTCTCTTAAAACGAGCTGAAGCACTTGATTAACCGTGACAATTCCGCCGTGGCAGTTGATCTCCACAATGTCTTCCCTCGTGAACGTTTTCGGCGCTCTTAACACAGAGACCATGACTTCCTCAACGACCTTTTCCGTTTCCGGATCAACGATATGCCCGTAATTTATCGTATGTGAATCAACAGTGCTCAAGCGTTTACCGCGAGGCCCTTTATACACTTTATCGGCGATCGAAAGCGCCTCAGGGCCGCTCATGCGTACAATGGCAATCGCTCCTTCTCCCATCGGCGTTGAAATGGCAGCGATCGTATCCATGGCGTTCACCTCTCTTTTTCATTCCTTTATCTATTATCCCCATTTGCCGGGGCATCTTCCAAACATCATAAATCGATAAAAAATTTTATTGTAATCAAAATTTAAAGATAACATAGTTTCAATTGTAGTGGAAGCGAATTGAACCGTTATCCACAACTCGAAAAACCGTCATTATTTACTTTAACTTATCCACATGTGAATAACAATTAAATTTGTTTTTTATCAACAGCTTTCACCGAAAGAGGCCGGGCTTAAACCGATTTGTCCGGCGAAAAAATGACTTTTCCGCATTTAGCGTGCACAAAAAACCGAAGTTCATTTTGGTTGAACTTCGGTTTTTCTACTATTGTTTTTTATATGAGATGACGAGATGCCGGTTATGGTCTTCGCCCGTAGAGTATGTTTCAATTTCATCCGAGTAGCCTGAAAGCGTGTCATGAATCACTTTTCGCTCGCTTGAAGGCATCGGTTCAAGATGAATATCTTTTTTCTGCCTGCTCGCCTGTTCGGCCAGCTTTAAAGCGAGCTGTCTCAGTGTATCCTTCCGCTTGGCGCGGTAGCCTTCGGCATCAACCACCGCTTGGATATAGCGGTCTGAATGGCGGTTAAGGACGAGCTGTGTCAAGGTTTCAAGGGCGTTTAACGTTTGTCCCCTTTTTCCGATTAAAAGCGCCGTTTTGTCGCCTTTTAATTGGAACATCACCTTTTTCGGCTCCTCTTCAGCCGTCACTTCCGCTTGGATGCCCATGTTCAAAATTACGTTTTCCAAATATTGCTTCGCTTCTTTAACAGGGTCGATTTTTTCTCGAATGTTTACAACTGCAGGCTGATGACCGAATATGCCGAGGAATCCTTTTTTTCCTTCCTCTATAACGGCAATTTCAACATCATCTGCTTGAAGTTCCAGCTGTTTAAGCCCGGATTGCACTGCTTCATCGACGGTTCGTCCAGTAGCAGTCAGTTCCTTCACTTTTTCTTACCTCCGGATTTTTTTCCTTCAGCTGCGGCTTCCTGCTTCGCCGTCCTCATATCAGGACCTTTGATCAGGAACGTTTGGGCAATCATGAACAAGTTACCGACTACCCAGTACAGAGAAAGAGCCGCCGGGAAATTGATGGCAAATATCACGATCATAATCGGCATCAACCAAAGCATCATGGCCATCTGCGGATTTTGCTGCGCGTTTCCGGCCATCATCAGCTTCTGCTGGATGAAAGTGAACACACCCGCAAGAATCGGCAGAATAAAGTATGGATCGCGCTCTCCCAGATCAAACCACAAAAAGCTGTGCTCTGCGATCTCGCGCGTTCTCATAATCGCATGATAAAATCCGATTAAAATCGGCATTTGAATGATAATCGGGAAACATCCGGCAAGCGGGTTAACCCCGTGCTTCTGCATGAGAGCCATCGTTTCCTGCTGAAGTTTTTGCTGAGTTTTCTGATCCTTTGAACTGTATTTCTCACGAAGCTTCTGCATTTCAGGCTGAATGGCCTGCATCGCCTTTGTACTTTTCATCTGCTTGATCATAAGCGGTAAAATCAACAGTCTGATCAGGATGGTAACGATGATAATCGCAAGCCCGAAGTTATTGTTCGTCATTTTTGCAACATACGTAATCAGCTGTGACAAAGGATAAACGATATAAGTGTTCCAAAATCCTTCACTTTCTGCAGTGATCGGCTGGTTTATCTGCGTACATCCGGCTAAAAGCGCGAGAACGCCGACCATGCTGAGTAATAATAAAATTCGCCTCTTCAACAACATTTCCTCCTAAATCTTCATTCTTCAACCGTTTTTTATGCGGTTATGCTCTTCAAAAAAATACATACTTTCTCGTATTTTATCATCTTTCTCCCGGGAATGGGCGAGACTTTTCTGCATGAAAAGGAAGCGCTTAAAATGTGCGGCCGAAAGACGCATGTTCCGGGTCAAGACGGCTTATTCGTTTTTTTTCGGTAAACAAATGACTTTCTGAAAAGGTGCTGCAAGCTTTTTTTCGTTTCTTCATATGTCAGATCAGCCGCTGGTTTTCTTGCAATGATAATATAGTCGTTTTCCTGTTTTAATTGATCACGCTCTTCTAGGATGACCTGGCGAATCAGCCGTTTTACCCGGTTGCGGACGACGGCATTCCCGATTTTCTTGCTGACCGACAGTCCGACCCGAAACTCTTTCGCATCAGGCTGATGAAGCACATATAAAACATACTGCCGGTTTGCCATCGATTTCCCTTTTTTAAATACTTTTTGAAAATCTTCATTTTTTTTTAATCGATTTCGCTTTTTCATTTCTTCCTTCACTCCGATAACAAGCTGGCAAAAAGGGCCTGGTCATTCCTCTATGTAAAAAAGACCACTGACATTATTCAGTGGCCTAAGCTGATAATACTTTTCTTCCTTTACGGCGGCGACGTGCTAATACAAGACGTCCATTTTTAGAACTCATACGGCTGCGAAAGCCATGAACTTTACTGCGTTTGCGGTTATTTGGTTGATATGTTCTTTTCATGTATGACACCTCCCTCGAGGAATAGCTGTTAAAGACAGTCTAATTTATTATATTTGGATAAGCTGTTCATTGTCAACTTCGCTTATGCATTTCTTTTTTGCACCATAATAGGATAACACAGATAAATCGACTCCGAAAGTCTATTTTCATTTTTCCTCAATTTTAGCTTAAAAGATTTTTTTGGAAGCGGGAAATTTGCGTTCTTTAATCGAAAAATAATCAATGTGGATATCTTTCGACTTCATTTTCTCTATCCACAATCATTATCGACAACATTTTCACAAAACTAACCGCTGTGGACAAAAAATCTTCAACAGTTTGTATAACGTGTGGATAAGTTCCTTTCAACCATTGCAACGTCTCACTTATTCTGATATTATATTTGTGTTTTAACTCTTGATAACAAATCGGCTGTTATTTCATTATCCACAAATTGTGGATAACTTGTGGAAAGTTTTTTAACAGGGTGTGCAGAAATTTGTCCACAACCTGTGAAAGATGTCGAAAAGACGTTTTTCTACTATATTATATGTTTTCAACATTTAATCAACGAATGGATCCATCCATTTGCTCTTTTTTTGTGTTCTATAACAGGTACATATTGCCTTGTAAAGGAGGGACGAACCCCAATTATGAAAAATATTTCGGATCTTTGGAATCAAGCCCTCGGGCAGATCGAAAAAAAATTGAGCAAGCCCAGCTTTGAAACATGGATGAAGTCGACAAAGGCTCATTCATTGCAGGGCGATACGCTGATCATCACTGCTCCGAACGAGTTTGCACGCGACTGGCTTGAATCAAGATACCTTCACTTAATCGCGGATACGATTTACGATCTCACCGGGGAAGAACTCAGCATTAAATTTGTCATTCCTCAAAATCAAAATGAAGAAGAATTCATGCCGAAATCTCCTATCAAAAAAATGTCGAAAGAAGACGAACCGGCCGATTTTCCGCAAAATATGCTGAATCCCAAATATACATTCGACACTTTCGTTATAGGCTCCGGAAACCGATTCGCCCATGCCGCATCGCTGGCCGTGGCGGAAGCGCCTGCGAAAGCATACAACCCGCTGTTTATCTACGGGGGAGTCGGACTTGGAAAAACGCACTTAATGCATGCGATCGGACACTATGTCATCGACCATAATCCGTCTGCAAAAGTGGTGTATTCGTCTTCAGAAAAATTCACAAATGAGTTCATTAACTCGATCCGCGACAATAAAGCTGTCGATTTTCGCAATCGTTATCGAAATGTCGACGTTCTTTTGATAGATGATATTCAATTTTTAGCGGGAAAAGAACAAACGCAGGAGGAATTTTTCCATACGTTTAATACCCTGCACGAAGAATCGAAGCAGATCGTCATTTCGAGCGACCGGCCGCCTAAGGAAATTCCGACGCTAGAGGACCGCCTGCGCTCCCGCTTTGAATGGGGACTGATTACGGATATCACGCCTCCCGATCTGGAAACAAGGATCGCGATTTTAAGAAAGAAAGCAAAGGCAGAAGGTCTCGATATTCCGAATGAAGTGATGCTGTATATCGCCAATCAGATCGACAGCAACATCAGAGAACTGGAGGGCGCTTTAATTCGCGTCGTCGCATATTCTTCTTTAATCAATAAAGACATCAACGCCGATTTGGCTGCGGAAGCTTTGAAGGATATCATCCCTTCTTCTAAACCGAAAATTATTACGATCAAAGACATTCAGAGAGTCGTCGGCCAGCAGTTCAATATTAAGCTTGAGGATTTCAAAGCGAAAAAACGGACGAAATCAGTGGCCTTTCCGCGGCAGATCGCCATGTACCTATCAAGGGAAATGACCGATTCATCCCTGCCGAAAATCGGCGAAGAATTTGGAGGGCGCGACCATACGACGGTCATCCATGCCCATGAAAAAATATCGAAGCTGCTGAGTGACGATGAACAGCTCCAGCAGCAGATCAAAGAAATCAAAGAGCAGCTCAGGTAATGGGAAAGTGTGAATAACTTAAACATGGTCTTACACAGTCTGTCCACATGTGGATAGGCTGTGTTTCCTTTCGTTCTCAGCACTTATCCACAAATCCACAGCCCCTACTATTACTTCTGCTATTTTTATAAAACATAATAAATATAGATTCCCGCAAGGAGGATGATTATGAAGTTTACAATTCAAAAAGACCGTTTAGTCGAAAGTGTCCAGGATGTGTTGAAGGCCGTTTCTTCAAGAACAACGATCCCGATCTTAACTGGTATTAAAATCGTCGCTTCTGATGATGGAGTGTCTTTAACAGGCAGCGATTCCGATATTTCGATTGAATCGTTTATCCCGAAAGAAGACGGTGATTTGGAAATCGTAACGATTGAAAGGCCCGGAAGCATCGTTCTTCAAGCGCGTTTTTTCAGCGAGATCGTTAAAAAACTGCCGATGTCAACCGTCGAAATCGAGGTTCAAAATCAGTATTTGACGATTATCCGTTCAGGAAAAGCCGAATTTAACCTTAACGGATTGGATGCAAGCGAGTATCCGCTTTTGCCGCAAATTGAAGAGCATCATGCGTTTCAGATCCCGACAGATCTGTTGAAAAATCTGATTCGCCAAACCGTTTTTGCAGTGTCCACCTCAGAAACACGCCCAATCTTGACAGGTGTAAACTGGAACGTGACCGGCGGTGAATTAATATGCACTGCTACGGATAGCCACCGTCTGGCGCTGCGCAAAGCGAAGCTCGATATTAGCGAGGACAGCTCATATAACGTCGTGATTCCGGGAAAAAGCTTGACCGAGCTGAGCAAGATTCTCGACGATCATCAGGAGCTCGTCGATATCGTTATCACTGAAACGCAGGTATTGTTTAAGACGAAGAACGTTCTGTTCTTCTCAAGGCTCTTAGACGGCAATTATCCTGACACCAATCGTCTGATTCCTCAGGAAAGCAAAACGAATCTGATCGTCAATACAAAAGAATTTCTTCAGGCAATCGACAGGGCGTCATTGCTGGCGAGAGAAGGACGGAACAATGTGGTGAAGCTGTCCGCATCCGCTGATGAGTCCATCGAAATTTCTTCCAATTCTCCTGAAATCGGGAAGGTTGTCGAAACGGTGAATGCCGAACAAATCGAAGGGGAAGACTTAAAGATATCCTTTAGTCCGAAATATATGCTGGATGCTCTTAAAGTTCTTGAAGGAGAGGACATTCATGTCAGCTTTACAGGCGCAATGAGACCTTTTCTGATCCGCACCCCGAATGATGATTCGATCGTTCAATTAATTCTTCCTGTCCGGACGTATTAATCTGAAACTGAAGAAAGCTGCCGGGTGAGTCCGGCGGCTTTTCTCATTTTGCTGACGGAAAAGACGCTCTCTCCCATAGCGCTGTAACTTACCCCTTTCCTTCTTTCCCTGTTTTTTAGTACAATTAGATATTAGTGATATTGAAAGAGGTCGATAAAATGACAAAGACGGTGACGATTGATACAAACATGATTACCCTCGGCCAGTTTTTAAAATTGGCTGACGTCATTCAGTCGGGCGGAATGGCAAAATGGTTTTTATCAGAGCACGAGGTACTCGTAAATGGTGAACCGGATAACCGCCGCGGGCGCAAGCTGTATGTCGGTGATACCGTGACGATTGAAGGGTTCGGTTCATTCCAGGTCGTCGGCTGAAGCAGGTGATATTGATTGTATATCCAAAATCTTACATTATCATCTTACCGCAACTATGAGCGCGTTGAGCTCGAATTTGAAAACAAAGTGAACGTGATTATCGGAGAGAACGCACAAGGCAAGACAAATTTGATTGAAGCGATCTACGTGCTTGCGATGGCAAAATCTCACCGGACCTCTAATGACAAAGAACTCATACGGTGGGATCAAGACTATGCTAAAATAGAAGGCAGGGTCATTAAAAAAAACGGTCCTGTTCCAATCCAGCTCGTCATTTCCAAAAAAGGCAAAAAAGGAAAGGTCAATCATATTGAACAGCAGAAACTGAGCCAATATGTAGGCGCCGTTAACACGATCATGTTTGCTCCTGAAGATTTGAATCTTGTAAAAGGTAGCCCGCAGGTCAGGAGAAGATTTCTTGACATGGAAATCGGCCAAGTGTCACCCGTCTATCTTCATGACCTTTCTCATTACCAAAAAATCCTTTCACAGCGCAACCATTTCTTGAAGCAGCTACAAACGAGAAAACAGACAGATCAGACGATGCTTGACGTGCTGACGGAACAGCTTACGGAATTCGCGGCAAAGGTTGTGATGAAGCGGCTTCAATTTGTTGATCAGCTCGAAAAATGGGCTCAGCCCATCCATTCCGGAATTTCGCGAGGTCTGGAAGAACTGACGTTAAAGTATCATACGTCTCTTCACGTATCAGATTCGCCTGATTTGTCGAAAATGATCAATAGTTACCAAGAATCGTTTTCTAAATTAAGAGATAAAGAAATTGAACGGGGCGTTTCTTTGTCCGGCCCTCACAGAGACGATGTTCTGTTCTACGTCAACGGCCGGGATGTCCAAACCTACGGTTCACAAGGGCAGCAGCGGACGACTGCATTATCTCTTAAATTGGCGGAAATTGATTTGATTCAGGAAGAAATTGGGGAATACCCGATTTTGCTTTTGGATGATGTATTATCAGAGCTTGACGACTATCGGCAGTCTCACTTGCTCCACACCATTCAAGGGCGTGTTCAAACTTTCGTGACAACGACAAGCGTCGACGGGATTGATCATCAAACCTTAAACGAAGCAGGAATCTTTCGTGTTGCAAATGGCGCGCTATTGGACTGAAAAAATGGGGTGAGGGATTGTATATCCATTTAGGTGACGACTTTGTCGTCTCAACACGAGAAATTGTGGCTATTTTTGATTACAAGGCAAAGACATCGCCGATCGTTGAAGAGTTTTTAACAAAACAAAGCAAGCGGATTATCTCTTCAAACAGCACGCCGAAATCAATTGTTGTCACAGTTCAGACGATCTATTTTTCTCCTTTAGCCTCAAGCACGCTGAAAAAGCGGGCTCAATCCAAGCCGGAAATCGATTCATAAAGAATCTTAACTATAAATTTATTATGTTTGAAGAAAAGTGTAGGTGAATGTGCGTGGCAGCGGAACAGAATAATAATAACTACGATGAAAATCAGATACAGGTGCTGGAGGGCTTAGAAGCCGTCCGCAAGCGGCCCGGAATGTACATCGGGTCGACGAGCGGCAAAGGGCTTCACCATCTCGTATGGGAAATTGTCGATAACAGCATCGATGAGGCTTTGGCTGGCTATTGTACAGAGATCAACGTTGTCATCGAAAAAGACAACAGCATCACGGTAAAAGACAACGGCCGGGGGATTCCGGTCGGCATCCAGGAAAAAATGGGAAGGCCTGCCGTCGAGGTCATCATGACGGTACTGCATGCCGGCGGTAAGTTTGACGGAAGCGGGTATAAAGTTTCGGGCGGATTGCACGGCGTTGGAGCTTCCGTTGTCAACGCCCTTTCAACGGAGCTGGATGTAACGGTTTACAGAGACGGGAAAATTCATTACCAGGAATACGAGCGCGGCGTTCCAAAAGCCGATTTGAAAATCATCGGCGAGACGGACAGAACGGGAACGACGACCCATTTCGCTCCAGATCCTGAAATATTCACAGAAACGACTGTGTATGACTACGATACTCTCGCCACCCGCGTCCGCGAACTGGCGTTTTTGACAAAAGGCGTCAAAATCACGATTGAAGACAAACGCGAAGGACAAGAGCGCAAGAATGAATACTGCTATGAAGGCGGAATTAAAAGCTATGTCGAACACTTAAACCGCTCAAGGGAAGTGATCCATGAGGAGCCCGTCTACATCGAAGGTTCGAAAGACGGGATTACGATCGAAGTGGCACTTCAATACAACGACAGCTATACGAGCAACATTTATTCATTTGCCAATAACATTCATACGTATGAGGGCGGAACGCACGAAGCCGGGTTTAAAACGGGCTTGACGCGTGTTATCAACGATTACGCCAGAAAGAACGGCATATTCAAAGACAACGATCCAAATTTAAGCGGTGAAGACGTCCGGGAAGGTTTGACAGCGATCATTTCAATCAAGCATCCGGATCCTCAGTTTGAAGGTCAGACGAAAACGAAGCTCGGCAATTCGGAAGCCCGCACCATAACAGATGCCTTGTTTTCAGAAGCATTGGAAAAATTCCTGCTCGAAAACCCCGATTCAGCGAAAAAAATCGTGGAAAAAGGCGTTATGGCTGCAAGAGCACGGATGGCCGCAAAGAAAGCGCGCGAATTAACGCGCAGGAAAAGTGCGCTTGAAGTGTCTAATCTTCCGGGGAAATTGGCCGACTGTTCATCTAAAGACCCGTCGATTTCCGAGCTTTACATCGTTGAGGGTGACTCTGCGGGCGGATCGGCGAAACAAGGCCGGGACCGTCATTTCCAGGCGATTTTGCCTTTGCGGGGAAAAATTTTAAACGTTGAAAAAGCGCGCCTTGACAAAATTTTGTCAAACAATGAGGTACGCTCTATGATCACCGCGCTCGGCACCGGGATCGGGGAAGATTTCAACCTCGAAAAAGCCCGCTATCATAAAGTCGTCATTATGACGGATGCCGACGTCGACGGCGCACATATCAGAACATTGCTTTTGACCTTTTTCTACCGCTACATGCGGCAGATTATCGAAAAAGGCTATGTCTATATAGCACAGCCGCCATTATACAAAATACAGCAGGGAAAACGCGTGGAATATGCGTATAATGATCAGCAGCTCGATGAGATTTTAAAAGAGCTTCCGCAAACCCCTAAGCCCGGCCTGCAGCGCTATAAAGGTCTGGGAGAGATGAATGCGACGCAGCTCTGGGAAACGACGATGGACCCTGAAACGAGAACATTGCTTCAAGTGACGCTCAAAGACGCGATCGACGCCGATGAAACCTTTGAAATGCTCATGGGTGACAAGGTGGAGCCGCGGCGGAACTTCATTGAAGAAAATGCTCGTTATGTAAAGAACTTGGATATTTAATGCAGGTAAGACCTTATTTTTGAAATAAGGTCTTTTCTAAAATAGAGCCTTTACAATTTCATGTGTATAAATTCAAGATTATTGATATAATGGAGAATAGCTTTATTCGTTGAAAGAGTATAAATACAAATCTACTCCCACACAACTCATGTAGATTCTCCAGGGAGGTTTTTTAATGAGTGAACAACAAAAGCCCCAAGTCCAGGAAGTCAATATCAGTCAGGAAATGCGCACGTCTTTCTTAGACTATGCGATGAGTGTTATTGTTTCCCGCGCTCTTCCGGATGTAAGAGACGGGCTTAAGCCGGTGCATAGAAGAATTTTGTACGCGATGAACGACCTTGGGATGACAAGCGACAAGCCATACAAAAAATCTGCGCGGATCGTCGGCGAAGTTATCGGTAAGTACCACCCCCATGGTGATTCTGCCGTGTACGAAGCGATGGTCAGAATGGCGCAGGACTTCAACTATCGCTACATGCTTGTCCAAGGCCATGGGAACTTCGGTTCTGTCGACGGTGATTCGGCTGCGGCCATGCGTTATACAGAAGCGAGAATGTCGAAAATATCCATGGAAATTCTGCGCGATATTAATAAAGACACGATCGACTACCAAGACAACTATGACGGATCGGAAAGAGAACCGATTGTCATGCCTGCCAGATTTCCAAACCTTTTGGTCAACGGTGCAGCCGGGATCGCAGTCGGGATGGCGACAAATATCCCGCCTCATCAGCTCGGCGAAATAATTGACGGGGTTTTGGCACTCAGCAAAAATCCTGATATTACGCTTGCGGAATTAATGGAAATCATTCCGGGGCCAGATTTTCCGACAGCCGGATTGATTTTGGGAAGAAGCGGAATCCGCAAAGCCTACGAAACAGGCCGCGGCTCGATTACGATTCGCGCTAAAGCCCAAATCGAAGAAGCATCCTCAGGCAAACAGTCCATTATTATTACGGAAATCCCTTATCAGGTGAATAAAGCGAAGCTGATCGAAAAAATCGCCGATCTTGTCCGCGATAAGAAAATCGAGGGCATTACAGACCTTCGCGATGAATCAGACCGGAACGGAATGCGGATCGTCATCGAGCTGAGAAGGGACGCAAATGCAAATGTTCTGTTAAATAATTTGTACAAGCAGACGGCTCTTCAAACATCATTTGGCATCAATCTTTTGGCACTCGTCGACGGACAGCCGAAAGTATTAAGCTTAAAGCAGTGTCTCGGTCATTATCTCGATCACCAAAAAGTCGTGATCAAAAGGCGGACGGCATACGAACTTCGCAAAGCGGAAGCGAGAGCCCATATTCTCGAAGGCTTGAGAGTGGCTCTTGACCACCTTGATGAAGTTATTTCCTTAATCAGAAACTCGCAAACGGCCGAAATTGCGAAAAACGGGTTAATCGAGACATTCTCATTAACTGAAAAACAAGCCCAAGCTATTTTGGACATGCGTCTTCAGCGTTTAACAGGATTGGAGCGCGAAAAAATTGAAGAGGAGTATCAAGAATTAATCAAGCTGATCGCCGAATTAAAAGCGATTTTAGCAGACGAAGAAAAAGTTCTTGAAATCATCCGGGAAGAGCTGACAGAAATTAAAGAGCGATTTAACGATGAGCGCCGGACGGAGATCGTCACATCCGGTCTTGAGACGATTGAAGACGAAGACCTGATTACGAGAGAAAACATCGTCGTCACGTTAACCCATAACGGCTATATCAAACGCCTGCCTTCTTCCACTTACCGAAGCCAAAAACGCGGCGGAAAAGGAATTCAGGGAATGGGAACAAATGAAGACGATTTTGTTGAACATCTGATTTCCACATCGACCCATGATACGCTGCTCTTTTTCTCAAACAAAGGGAAAGTCTACCGTGCGAAGGGTTATGAAATTCCTGAATTCGGACGGACGGCGAAGGGAATTCCGATCATCAACCTTCTGGAAGTCGATAAAGGGGAATGGATCAATGCGATCATTCCGGTGAGCGAGTTTGATGAGTCATATTTGTTCTTTACGACAAAACACGGCATCTCAAAACGGACGCCGCTTTCTCAATTCGCCAATATTCGCAATAACGGTTTAATCGCCTTAAGCCTTCGCGATGAAGATGAACTGATGGCTGTCCGCCTGACTGACGGCAATAAACAGATCATCATCGGAACGAGAAACGGTCTTTTGATCCGCTTTCCTGAAAGCGATGTGCGGCAGATGGGAAGAACCGCTGCCGGTGTTAAAGGAATCACGCTCACAGACGACGATATCGTTGTCGGCATGGAGATTCTTGAAGAGGATGCCGATGTCTTGATCGTAACCGAAAACGGATACGGAAAACGGACGCCTGCTTCAGAATACAGAACACAGAGCCGTGGAGGAAAAGGCTTAAAGACGTGCAAGATCACGGAAAATAACGGACCTCTTGTTACGGTGAAAGCGACAAGAGGAGAGGAAGATTTAATGATCATCACCGCCAGCGGCGTGATCATTCGGATGGACATTAATGACATTTCCGTTACCGGCCGTGTTACGCAGGGTGTCCGCCTCATTCGGTTAGCTGATCAGGAGCATGTATCTACCGTAGCCTTGGTCGAAAAAGATGAAGAACATGAGACAGAAGAAGATGAATCGTAAATGAAAGTGCAGCCTTGTGGCTGCGCTTTTTTTATCTTTTCTTCCGATAGATTATGTGTTATAATCTTTTTTGGTCGCGAATGAAAAAGATGAAAAAAACTTTTTTGAAAAAAGTGTTGACCGCTTGTCTAATAAATGTTATATTTAAGTGGTCGCCTTGAGAGCGGCAACGAAGTTCTTTGAAAACTAAACAAG
>NZ_JBALMR010000008.1:0-82165 GCF_036963165.1 Bacillus sp. JJ675
GACAGGGTGCAGATCAATCTCAAGAATGGCTTTTTACTGACCGTGCTAAGAGCCAGAGGCCTCTCTCCTGTCGCCTTCTGAACGAGTATATTCGATTCTGATCAGCTCTTTTATTTCAGAGCCTTTTGTTGGACATCTGATGATGTCTGATTGTTGGCAGAGTTGGACAACAATTTACCAATTAACTACAAGTGGTTGATTCTAGTCATTGAATGTCGCATGTTAAGGAGCCTTTTAATCATTTACATTGCTTTTCATTAACCATTCTACTTCCGTTATTTTTTGTTTTTGAACGTTTTTTGTGTGTTTTTTTGTGAAATGGGCTTTAACAGCTTCTTCGTTTTCCCAAATCTCCCAAAGCATTATTTTGCGTTCTGATGGTTCAAGCGGATAAGCATGGAATTTAATACATCCTTCTTCTTTGTTAGTTTCTTCCTCAAGTTTTTTGAATTCCTTCATTATTTCACCCAGGTTTTTGATTTTTAAGCATGCAGTTATGCAATGCATCGAAACTCCCCTCTTCAAATCAATTCATGGCTTTTCATTATAACATCTTCTCGAAAAATGAAAACAACGACGGAACTTGTCTAATGGTCTGACCTATGAGGTATCCAAGTACTAGAGAGCCTTAAAAGAGGGCTTCATCTCAAGAGAAGCCCTCTTTTATCCGAACCTTTTCAGAATTAAAGCTTCCAATCGATTTTCTTTTTTGAATTCTTAAAACAGAACACCTGGACGATATACGTTCCGCTTCCTGACAGTTGTCATACAGAATGAAGTAACCGTCGCATCTCCCTCGCTATATAAACCGCTCTGCTTGTCAATATTTCACACCATCTGGTTTAATTCTAAAGGTCAGCTCCTCAATTGTTTCAGGTGGGTGATGAGGACCAGTGAAAGTTCTGTATTGAACCTTTACTATAAAATCGAATGAACCATCATTTATTCTTTTCTCATCTTCTGTTCTCCCCATGTTCACACGTTCAATGGATATTATTTTTGCATCATATAACCCATAGCTTTGTTTAATGACTTTGCTTGCATAAGGATATAATAAGGTGAGAAATGCATCATACATATCTTTGTTGTTAATATTCTGAGCTTCCAGATGAACAGAATTCAGAAATGAGAGCACGATGCAAATACAAGCAACAAAAAAAGTTTTTCTCAATAGTCCGACCTCCCGAATGAATATGAACAAAAATAACTTTTCCATTTCTAATTCAGTTATTCAGAAGGGAAATTGAGTAAAAAAGTGAATTTAGGGATTAATCGTGACAAAAGATGAAAAGAAAAAAGAGGTATAAAAAAAGTATAGGATGGAGGGTGAGAAAACGGAGACAAGAGCAGGAAGATGACAAAAACTATACTAAAGAAGTTGTCATTGCCGTAACATTTGTTGTATTGTTTATTTTCTTTTTTTATACTCTTCAGGGCTTTTAACATATTAACCTGAAAAAGGTTATCAGAAATAGAAAAAAATAACCCTTGCTGCGCAAGGGTTTTCGTATGATTCCGACTGGGCTCGAACCAGCGACCTCTACCCTGTCAAGGTAGCGCTCTCCCAGCTGAGCTACGGAATCATGATGTGTTTCACTGGGTATTTGTCTTACTGACAAGTTCTATTATATGCAGTTTATATCGTTTCGTCAACTACTTTTTTTCAAAATGTTTATTTTGTATGGATCAGCCGCCGTCTTCAGATCATTCTAATGAATGCCCGCTTCTTTTGGGGGTTGTTTTTGTCGTTGTGATGACGAATCTCACTCGTTTCATTGGCCGCGGGCAAGGTGCTCCGTTTTCTGCTCGAAGAAATCCTGTTAGCCTGCAACGCATCAGGCGGAGATCTGACGACAGCGGCGGTGATGGAAATCGCCAAAGGCTGTCGCCCCGATCCTGCTCATCGGGGTGTTCGGCTATCTCATCGGCAATATGTCGGGACCTTGATCGGAAACTGATTTTCCGGCCTCTGAAAACGGCAAAGAAGCCGGGGTTTTTCCCCGGCTTTCTGTAAAGCTATGACGAATGGGCGAGCGTGCCTGATGCGGCTTGCAAGGCGTGGGCAAAATCCGCCTGTAAGTCGTCTGCATGTTCCACGCCGACGCTGAGCCTTAAAAGACCGTCGGTAATCCCCCGTTTTTCCCGCTCTTCTTTCGGCATTGCGGCATGCGACATTTTCGCCGGATATGAAAGAATCGACTCGACTGCGCCTAAGCTGACGGCGAAGACCGGGAGCGTGACATGTTCGACGAGCGTTTTGACGGCTGCGGCATTCTCGAGTTCAAATGAGAGCACCGCCCCGGCGCCGTTTGACTGGTGCTTATGCACACAGGCGCCCGGATGTGAAGAAAGTCCTGGATAATACACCCGCTTGACAGCCGGATGTTTTTCAAAAAATTCGGCGAGCTGCCGGGCCGTTCTGCTTGCTTTTTCAAGGCGGACCTGGAGCGTTTTTAATCCCCTGAGCACGAGCCAGCAGTCCTGGACGCCGAGAACAGCTCCGAACGAATTTTGCAGTTTATAAAGCGCTTCGCCGAGTTTTTTGTCCTTGACGACGGCAAGCCCTGATAAGACGTCGCTGTGCCCGCTTAAAAATTTTGTCGCACTGTGCAGCACGACATCAACCCCGAGCTCAAGCGGCCGCTGAAGCGCCGGAGTCATGAACGTGTTGTCAAGGAATGTCAGACAGCCGTGCGCTTTGGCAAGCTTGACGACGCCTCTGATATCCGTAATCCCGAGCGTCGGGTTTGAAGGCGTTTCAAGGTAGATGACTTTTGTGTTTTCCTTGATGTTTAAGGCAATTTCATTCAGATCGGTCATATCGACGAATGTATGCTCAATGCCGAAGCGGCTCAGCACCTCCGTAATCATCCGGTATGTGCCCCCGTACACATCTTTGGTGACAAGAACGTGATCCCCTTTTGACAAAAGCAAAAAGGCGGTGGAGATGGCGGCCATTCCCGAAGAAAAAGCAAAGCCGCGCGTCCCGCCTTCAAGCTCTGCGATCGCGTCTTCAAGCGCTTTTCTCGTCGGGGTGCCGGAACGGCTGTAATCGTATTCGCCAAACTGGTCAAAAGACGCCTGGTGAAAGGTCGATGCATGCTGGATCGGCACACTGACTGCTCCGGTCGCCGCATCCGTTTTCGCCTGGTTGTGTACGAGTTTTGTTTCGAGCGTCCAGTTACCCTTCGTCATGCCTGCACTGCCTCCTCTTTTACTTTTTGCAATGCCTGCTTCAGGTCATGCTTCAAGTCGGATACGTGTTCGATTCCGACGGAAAAGCGCAGCAGCCTGTTGCAGACGCCGCCGGCGATCCGGATGTCCTCAGGGATATCCATATGGGTCTGCGTCGCCGGATACGTGATAAAGCTTTCCACCCCGCCGAGGCTTTCGGCAAAGCAAATCGTTTGCAAGCTTTTCAAAAACGGGTTGACCCATTCTTCCTTTTGAATGCGGAATGACAGCATGCCGCCCCTTCCCGGGTAAAGAACGTCTGCAACTTCTTCCTGCTCCTCTAAAAATGAGGCGAGCTCCCGGGCGTTTTCCTCGTGCTGCTTCATTCTGAGGGCGAGCGTTTTCATCCCTCTCATCAAGAGCCACGAATCAAACGGGGACAAAACCGCGCCGATCGCGTTTTGATGCTGAAACATTTCCTCTGACAGCTCTTCTCCTTTCGCGACGACGAGCCCTGCCAATAGGTCGTTGTGTCCGCCGAGGTACTTTGTTGCACTGTGAATGACAAGATCGGCGCCAAGTTCAATCGGCCGCTGCAGTACCGGAGTGTAAAACGTATTGTCGACAATCATCAGCAAGTCGTGCTCCTTGGCGATTTTCGCGACTTTTTTGATATCGGTTTCCTTCATTAACGGATTTGTCGGAGTTTCTACAAAAAGGGCCTTTGTGTTTTCCGTAATTTTTGACTTGATACAGTCTTCGTCTGAAAAATCGTCGTACAAAAAGCGCAGCCCGTATTTTTTCCATTCGTTTTCAAACAGGCGGTACGTCCCTCCGTACAAATCCGAGGAAACGATCAGTTCGTCTCCGCTTTGAAACAGCGCCATAATCGTTTGAATGGCGGCCATGCCGGAGCTGAACGCAAAGCCGCGCGTCCCTCCCTCAAGCTTTGCGATCGCGTCTTCGACAAGCTGTCTTGTCGGATTTTTTGTACGAATATAGTCAAACCCCGTGGATTCTCCGATTCCTCTGTGCCTGTAAGCGGAGGAGAAATAAACCGGGGGATTGACGGTTCCTGTTATTTCATCACTGCGGTTTCCGATTTGCGCCAGTGTTGTTTGTACATGTTCAGTCATATGACACCATCCTTTAAAAAGTAAAAACCCCTTCTTCATAAGAAGAAGGGGTATTATTCGCTTCTTCTTATCTTCCAAGCATAACGCTTGCTGGATTTAGCACCTTGGTGCACTGACATCGTCAAGTGCAACAGGTTGCTGAGGTTTCAAAGGGCCAGTCCCTCCACCTCTCGTGATAAGAAAGTGTTTAATTTTCTGATTGTTCTTTACTTTACCCCAATTCAGGAGAATTTTCAAGAGTCTTTTTTCAATCTTTATGCAGGCAGTTTTGGCGTCCCTTTCCCCATAAGTTTAAGTACAAGATACAGCTTAGCTTATGATACATTTAAATAAAGAGGTGATAAAATGATAGAAATCATTTATGGTACGGATGCCCTCGAAGGCTCTTGTTACATAGAGATTCTTCCGGATAAATACCGGGGCAAGTGTTGGAACACGTCTTCGATTTACTTTACAGAAGACAACTTCGGCTATATGATGCCAGCCTTTGAAAAGTGCTATAAACCATTCGATTATTTTGCTTTCAATGAAATGGATACAGATACTTGGAAGTTGATTATGAAGGAATTTGAAGTAATGAAGCAATATTTAATCAATGATCCCGACCCGCATTCATTGAAAGATGTTTTAGGGTTTCCGTTCGTTTACTCGGAGGAAGAGTTTTTGGAAAACCATCAAGCAAACATCAAACAGCTGATCTCAATGATCTCCGAATTTCAAACGTGGATAGAGGAAAAAAGCGATTCAACTCAGTTTATATCCGTGTTAGGAATGTAAAAGAGGTGAATATATGAAACTCCCTTTGACAAATCATGAACGGGCCAACTTAAGGGCCGCCAAGATAAAATTAAAAGATACGGCAGAGATGGAGATTGCAGACCTTGCCAAGACGCTCGGCTCCCCTCTAGATCGGGCGGAATACATAAAAGCGCTCGCCCAGTTTCAAACGGTTCCTTCAATTGGGCCGAAGATGGCCCAATGTGCCGTTGATCTCGGCTTTTATTCTCTTGATGACATAAAGAATGAAACAGGCGCTGATTTGCTAAACCGTTTGGAAGAACTTAAAGGCTGCTGGGAAGACCCTTGTGTAGAGGATTCCTTGCGATGCATCGTCCATCACGCCAATCATCGTGGCAGCGTCAAAAACTGGTGGGACTTCACTGCTGACAGAAAAAGATACCGTGAACAATACGGCTATCCTGCGGAAAGACCTTCCACCCCCTGGTATGAGAAGAAAAGCTGAACCTATGGAACCCGGTGAAAATGACACTTAAAAAGAGAATTTTCGCGCCATTCGTGATACAATGTATGGAAACGTTAACAACCTACTTTCTGGAGGAGTTCATCTTGGCCATAAAAACAGGAGTCATTCAGGAAAAAACGCTTTTTTCGGAAGAGCTTGGCGAAGAAATGGAGCTTTTGGTTTATTTGCCAGCCAGCTATTCCCCGCTCTACAAATATCACATTATCATCGCCCAGGATGGTCACGACTATTTCCGCCTGGGGCGCATCAGCCGGCAGATCGAAGAGCTGATAAAAAACGGCGAAATCGAACGGTGCATCGTGATCGGCGTCCCTTACAAAAACGTGCAGGAAAGAAGGCGTACATACCATCCGGAGGGAACGAAATTTGAAGCTTATAAACGCTTTTTGGCTCATGAACTGGTTCCTTTCACAGACCGCGAGTATCCGACATATCAAGTCGGATCGGGCAGGACGCTGATCGGCGATTCCCTCGGGGCGACGGTCTCCCTCATGACAGCTCTCGAGTATCCGAATATGTTTGGAAACGTCATCATGCAGTCACCTTACGTCGACAGTCATGTGCTCGAAAAAGTTGCGGATGCCGATTCCCTGCAGCTCATTTCGATCTATCATCAAATCGGCACAAAAGAGACCGAGGTCAAAACGACGGACGACCAGATACTCGATTTCACAGGTCCTAATGAACAGCTGAAAGAACTGCTTCAAAAAAAGAACACGAACTATCATTTTGAAACATTCGACGGTGACCATAAATGGACATACTGGCAGCCGTTAATCACGCCCGCTTTAAAAAAAATGCTCTAGCTCTCCGAATAAAAGCCTTTCTTTGTTATACTAAGACCATACAAATTGTCTAAGGAGGGAACAAAATGAAATACGGTATTGTGTTATTTCCATCAAAAAAACTTCAGGACATTGCAAATTCCTACCGGAAACGCTATGATCCGAATTACGCCTTAATCCCGCCTCATCTCACATTAAGAGCGCCATTTGAATCGTCCGAAGAAGACATCGGCAAAGTCGTTGCACACCTGAGGGAGCTTTCAAAAGAGATGGCGCCGGTCACGCTGAAAATTACAAAGTTCAGCTCTTTTGCCCCGGTTAATAATGTGATTTATATGAAAGCGGAACCGACACGGGAATTAACCGAGCTGCACGAAAAAATGTACAGCGGCGTTTTGGAAGGCAAGCCGGAGTATGCGTTTGTTCCCCATGTGACGATTGCCCAAAACCTTTCCGATGACGAGCATTCCGATGTGCTTGGAACGCTTAAGATGCAAGACGCGACCCACGAAGAAGTCATCGACCGTTTTCACCTGCTTTATCAGCTGGATAACGGCTCTTGGACCGTCTATGAAACATTTATTTTAGGAGTGTGAAGAAAACAATTGGAACCTGTCATCGTCAAGAATGATCAGCAGCTAAAAGACGCTTTTTTCGTAAGAACGGAAGTATTTATCAAAGAACAAAACGTATCACCTGAAGAAGAAATGGATCATCTTGATCAGGAATCTTCACATCTCGTCATCTATGACGGAAAAGCGCCGATCGGTGCCGGCCGCCTTCGCATCGTCGACGGCTATGGAAAACTTGAGAGAATCTGCGTCTTGCAAAACTACCGCTCTTCGGGCGTCGGCAACCTGATTATGGAGGCGCTCGAAAACGAAGCGAAAAAGCTCGGCGCCTCCCAATTTATGCTGAACGCCCAGACACAGGCTGTTCCTTTTTACGAAAAACACGGCTACCGTGTCGTTTCGGGAGAATTTTTAGACGCGAATATTCCGCACGTCAAAATGGTTAAAAGCCAGCCTCTGTAAGCGCCGGACACGCGATATCACAGAACCGTTCCATCCGAGATGGAGCGGTTTTTTCTTTTCCCCTCTCCCCATTTTTCATAGTTTGTTCATCTTTTGTTTCACGTTTATTCAACATTATCATGTAAGGTTATTTGTAAGTTTTAGAAACGGCCTAAAAACAGACCGTTTCTTCGGTTGGGAGGTAAACATC
Source organism: Bacillus sp. JJ675 (assembly GCF_036963165.1). Taxonomy (NCBI): domain Bacteria; kingdom Bacillati; phylum Bacillota; class Bacilli; order Caryophanales; family Bacillaceae; genus Bacillus; species Bacillus sp. JJ675. The sequence goes on from NZ_JBALMR010000008.1 coordinate 7,584, forward strand.
GAATGCCGTTATGAAAAAGAAACTCGCCACGTTGCTGCGCTTCGGCACCGTCGGAGCCGGAAACACGCTCATAGATTTCGGAGTATTTTTCCTGCTTACGGCGCTGAACGTCCCCTACCTGCTTGCACAGTTTTGTTCATATACGGCCGGCATCTTAAACAGCTATATCTGGAATCGGAAGTGGACATTTCGGGTAAAAGAAAAAGTCCGCGGGCAGGAGATCATCCGCTTCCTCATCATCAACCTGGCAGCTTCAGGAATCACCTTTCTGCTGCTGTACGGCCTTCAAAAAGCGGGCCTGTCCCTCGTTTCCAGCAAAGTGACCGCAACGGTCGGAGGAACGGTGATCAATTTTATCGGGAACCGCCTTTGGGTGTTTCAGAAACCGGAAATTGATTCATAAGAATACAAATGTATAGGAGTGAATAATGATGAAAATAAGAAAAGCCGTCATTCCTGCTGCTGGATTAGGCACGAGATTTTTGCCGGCGACAAAAGCGCAGCCTAAGGAAATGCTGCCGATTGTCGATAAACCGGCCATCCAATACATTGTGGAGGAAGCTGTCCAGTCCGGCATAGAGGATATTTTGATTATTACAGGGAGAAACAAACGCTCGATCGAAGACCATTTTGACCGGTCTGTCGAGCTTGAACAAAATCTGCAAAACAAGGGAAAATACGATCTGCTGAAAGAAATTCAGACGATTGCGGATATGGCCAACATCCATTATATCCGTCAAAAAGAGCCCCTCGGACTCGGACACGCGGTGCTGTCGGCACGGCATTTCATCGGTGATGAGCCGTTTGCCGTCCTGCTCGGCGACGACATCATGGTATCGGAAAAACCGGCATTGCAGCAGCTGATCGACGTCTATCAGACATACAAAACATCGGTCATCGGCGTTCAGACTGTCGACCCTGCCGATGTCTCGAAATACGGGATCATTCAGACATCCACGCAAAAAAATAAAGTATTTGACATTGAAGATTTGGTGGAAAAACCGGATGTCCGGCAGGCGCCTTCGAATATCGCTGTCATGGGCCGCTATGTTTTGGAGCCTTCCATCTTCAGGGTTTTGGAACGGACCCCAAAAGGCGCGGGAAATGAAATACAGCTGACAGACGCATTACGGACGATTTGCCGGGAGCGGAGCATTTATGCCCGTCAATTGGAAGGCAGCAGATTCGATATCGGCGACAAACTCGGATGTTTTAAAGCAAGCATGGAAATCGGGCTCATGCGGGACGAGCTGCGGCAAAAGCTGCTAACTTACCTCGAGAATGTCCTAATGAAAGAAACGCAGAAAGGAGCTTTACAATGAAATCAGTGCTTGTGACCGGAGGAGCCGGATATATCGGAAGCCATACCGTCCTTGAATTGAAAAACCGCAACATCACGGCTGTCGTGCTCGATAACCTGTCCACGGGGCACCGGGAAGCCGTCCATACTCCTCACTTTTACGAGGGAGATATCAGCGACTGCGGCCTGGTCAAATCGATCATCCGAAAGCACAGCATCGACGCCGTTATCCATTTTGCGGCGAAAAGCCTCGTATCTGAATCGATCGAAAAACCCGAACTCTACTTCAGGGAAAACACGATCAAATCCTGTTCATTCTTTGAAACGATTATACAGGAAGGCGTTAAACACATCGTGTTTTCATCGACCGCAGCCGTCTATGGCATCACAGGGGACAAGCCGATTCGGGAAACCGCCCCGCTTGAACCGGTTAACCCTTACGGCGAGTCGAAGCTGATGATCGAAAAATATTTGCACTGGGTCGGAAAAAGGCATAATGTCAGGTGGGCAGCTCTCCGCTATTTCAATGCAGCCGGCGCGGCTCTGGACGGAATCATCGGCGAAGACCACGATCCAGAAAGCCACCTCATTCCTCTCATCCTGCAGACGGCATTAGGTCAGAGGAAAAAGATCTCAATCTTTGGAGACGATTACCCGACGCCTGACGGAACATGCATCAGGGACTATATACATGTCCTTGATCTTGCCGCGGCTCATTTGTCGGCCTTAAACGCCCTGTATGAAGACAGACTGGTGCAAAATGTTTATAATGTAGGGACAGGGGCCGGACATTCCGTGAAAGAAATGATTAAAACATCTGAAACGATCACGGAACGAAACATACCAAAGCAAACGGACAAGCGAAGAGCGGGCGATCCGCCGGTGCTTGTGGCCGACAGCCGGGCGCTTCAGGAGCATACCGGATGGAAGCCGAAATACAGCGATTTACAAACTATTATTCAAAGCGCGTGGGAGTGGCATAAAACGCATCCAACCGGGTTTTGACATTCGCTTGTTTCCCGTCGCAAACGGCAGGAGTCCCTGCTGTTATTTCAAAAGTTCGGCTGATGAATCGTAAAGGCAGGGTGAAAAAACGAAAATGGGAAGCATAGTGAACGACATTTTAATGTGGCTGACCGATCTCGGCTACCTCGGGATAGCGATCGGTTTAATGATTGAAATCATCCCGAGCGAAATCGTGCTGGCATACGGGGGCTATATGGTATCAAACGGCTCCATCACATTTACCGGAGCCATCATCGCAGGCGTCATCGGCGGAACGATCGCCCAGATGTTTCTGTACTGGATCGGTTATTACGGCGGCCGGCCGTTTTTATATAAATACGGAAAATACTTATTGATCCAAAAACATCACATCGAAACGGCGGAAAAGTGGTTTGAGAAATACGGAGCCGGAGTTGTGTTTTCTGCCCGCTTTATCCCGGTGGTCCGCCATGCCATCTCCATTCCGGCGGGCATCGCCAAAATGCCGCTTTTGAAATTCGTCGGCTTGACCGTACTCGCGATCATCCCGTGGTCGATTTTGTTTGTTTATCTCGGGATACAGCTTGGAAGCCGCTGGGATCATGTCGAAAATGTGGCCAAAACGTATACGACGCCGATCATGTTTGGCGCAGCGGCATTAATCATCGTATATTTCGGATTCAAAAAGCTGCGAAAAAAATAATGAAAACCCCGGCGGCGGCCGGGGTTTTCAGCTTTAAATCGAACATACATCAAACCGATTCATTTACATAACGGCCTCTCTTTTTCTTGGCCGCGATTCGGCGGTTCAGCCCCTTTTTCCGTTTCTTTTCCTGGACGCTTCTTTCTGCAGAGGCCTCGTTTTCGACTCTTTTTTCCACTTCGCGGTAAGCCCTCTCGCTCGGCACCCGAGCCGTTTTTTGAATATATGCGTAGTCGGCTTTCCGGCTGACGCTGCGATTGGCGTACTGTGTATACTGATCATGATAAACCGGCGGCAGATAACCCATCTTATCTCCTCCCTGCGCTCCGATTCCCAAAAATCTACTGTTTTAAATGGTTTTCATTTGATATGATAGACGTTGTCTCACAAGAAGACAACTACCTATTACCGGAGGGACTTCTTTTTGAAATGCGCCCGATTGAATAACAAAGACATTCATATACATACATATTCGAGAGAACATCTTCAATTCCTTTTTGAAGAGGCAAAAAAAGATCAGATCACATGTAAATATTGCGGTCTGCCGGTGCGCTTGAAATTGGCGATCCATGAAGAGCCGCATTTTTTTCACAGGGACAGCGGAGACTTTTCCAAATGCGAAGCGGCGTGCGGTGAGGAGCAGCCGAAACAAGAAGCGGACTACACAGAAAGCGGCGTGTTCCGCCTGCCGAAAGGAAAATCGATTGCCGGGAAAGTACGGGAAACGGCCGATGCTTGGATGCCTCCGCAGGAAGCGGCGGTTCACAAGCGCTTTTCTCCGCAAACGGAAACCGAACCTGAGCCGATTTTTCCGAATGTCCCTTTAAACGAAAAACAGTCTGAGGCCGTTTCCATACAAGAAGGCCCCCTTCTCGTGCTGGCCGGCGCAGGAAGCGGGAAGACACGCGTATTAACGGCAAGGGCCGCTTATATGATGTCATATTTCGACGTACCGCCGTCAGCTATCCTGCTCGTCACGTTTACCACAAAAGCGGTGAAGGAAATGAAGGAGCGGATGGCCTCGCAATACGGCTTGGCGCGGCAGACCGTAAGCCGCCTGGTAACCGGGACATTCCACAGTCTTTTTTATAAAATTCTTTATCATCACAACCCTGCAAAATGGAACGGGGAACACCTGCTGAAATGGGACTGGCAAAAAGAGCAGTACCTCAAAATGGCGCTTGCCGAAGAAGGTCTGGATGAAAAGGATTTTCCAATCGATCAGGCGCTCCAGCAGATCGGCTACTGGAAAAACGCCTATCTCCCCGGAGAGCGCATTCCGCTTGATGACGAATGGGAAAAGCGCGTTCACCGGCTTTACATGCACTATGAACAGCAAAAGAAATCCCGCAGCCAATTCGACTTTGACGATATGGCATCAGCGTGCTATGAGCTGTTCAAGGAACGACCTGATGTGCTGCAAATGTATCAAGCGCGGTTTCACGCGATTTTAATCGATGAGTTTCAGGATATCAATCCTGTCCAATACGAGATCATCAAGCTGCTTGCCAGTCCGGAGAACAACATCACCTGCGTCGGTGATGATGATCAGTCGATTTATGCGTTCAGGGGCAGCAGTCCGTCATTTATTCTCGATTTTGAAAAGGATTTTCCGGACGCCAAAACGGTTCACCTGACGACGAACTACAGGTCGAGCCACCCGATTGTCGCAAGCGCCGAGGCAGTCGTCGAAAGAAACAAACAACGCCGGCCCAAAAGGTTGGAAGCCGTAAAGGATAACGCCAAAAAACCGGTCTTATTTTATCCATATGATGAAGAAGAGGAAGCGATCATGGTCGTCTCCGACATCCAGGAGAAAATCAAGATGGGCGCAAAGCCGGAGGATTTCGCGGTGCTGTATCGGACAAACAGCGGCGGCCGCGCCATCTATGAACGCCTTCACCAGTCGGCGATTCCCTATACGGCGGAACAGGGCGTTCAGTCATTCTACAGCAGGAGAGTCGTCAGACAGATCCTCAGCTTTTTGTACTTAAGCCAGAATGAAGACGATCCGGAAGCGGTCAAACAGCTTTTGCCCGTTCTCTTTTTAAAGCAGTCCGCCTTAAATACGCTTAAGGCGCTCTCGATCACAGAGGACTGTACGATGGTTCAGGCGCTCGTAAAATTGACCGGCATCAAATCATTCCAGCTCGAAAAAATCAAAAAAATCGTCCCCTTTTTCCACGGCTTAAAAACGATGAAACCCGTTGAAGCGATCACGTTTGCCGAGGAAAAGATGGGTTTTTCCGAATATCTGAAAAAACGCGGCAACGAGGGGAACAAGCTTGAAAAAGGCTCAGATGACCTGCGCGATTTAAAAACTGCGGCAAAGCGGTTCAAGACGATCCCGGAGTTTCTCACACATGTTGACCATATGAGAGCGGCTGAAAAAAACAAGCCTGACGGAAGCGGAGTTCAGCTTTTGACGATCCACCGCGCAAAAGGCCTTGAATTCAATACCGTCTACCTTTTAGGAGCGGCCGACGGTTCGATTCCCCATGATTTCGCATTGGAAACGGCGAGAAAAGGAGACGAATCCGCTTTGGAAGAAGAAAGAAGGCTTCTTTATGTCGCGATGACCAGGGCGGAAGAAAACCTGTACATCAGCGTTCCCTCGGTCAGAAGAGGCAGAACCGCATACCGCTCAAGGTTTTTGCAGCCGATTCTGAAAAAACAGCAGCCGAAAGCCGTAATCTCTCGATAAAAAAACACCGTGCCCTCCTTGATTGGAAGGCGCGGTGTTCATTTTTTATTGTTCATCATTTTAGTGATCGTATTGAAATCCAATTTTTCTTTTCCGCTGACAATCGACTTGACAATTTTATCTTCCATTTCTTTTGGAACCCGTTTGTTGGCTAATTGGGCGACGCGTTTAATGACGCCGCGAACCGTTTTTTCGTCCTTGAAGTTGGCGTTTTGCAAAGAGTTTGCCAGCTGCATCACGTCCGCCATTTTGACGCCCGTTTTCTTTTCAATGTTTTTGAAAAATTGATTGTCCATATTCCTTCCTCCTTTTGTGGAGTCATACGCTATCATATGTCCTTCGGAAACGCTCTGTGCCTATCCATTCATTTCTTTTGAAAGAAGAGAGCCGCGGGGCGGATGACCCTTCGCTCCCTTCTTTTACAAAAATTAGTACCTAAAAGAAGCCCCGACAATGATGAGAAGAATGAATAAAACGACGATTAAGACAAAGGTCGAGCCGTAACCGCCATAGCCGCCATAACCATAACCGCCATAGCAACTTCTAAATCCGAAGCAGCTTCCACAAGAAAAGCCCATCAAAAGCACCTCCTTTTTCTTCCCTACACCATATGTTAGCTGATAAGGTTTCGCTTGGATAAATGCATAGGGCTTGTGTGGATTATTTAAAAACGCCCGGTAAACCCCCGTCCTCTTCCAGCCATGTTTCTGTATGTTCCGCGAACTGTTCGATTTGTTCTCCAAACTGTTCTGCGTTGTGGTCAAAACGATTCAATTCTTTCTGCTGCTTCTTCATGATCTGATCATGTTCCGCCTGATGTTGATCATGCTTGCGGTGTATCGATTCCATCAGCTGTTCAAACATATTCACTCGGGATTTCCCTCCTCATGATTATGTATGCGAAAAGAGGAAAATCGGAAACAAAAAAACCGGATCTTTTCCGGCTTTTTTTGAAAAAATTATTGGGCACTTCTCTTTTTGCCGCATCCGCAGCCTTTTTTCTTCACTTTTTTTGAGAAAGATTGATTGTTTTTGGAAGCACTCGTTGTCCGGCCTTGCTGCCGCCTTTTCACTTGTCTCATGTCCATTCCTTCCTTTCTCATTCGTATATCCCTATTGTATGACTCTTCTTTTTATAAGTTGCTGTGATAAACCCCCAATCAGCTAAAGCCACTTCGACACGAGCGTTTCAAGCACCCCGGCAAAACCTGCGATGGCAAGGAGCAGGATCAGCCATTCGGCTACGGTCGGGATGAGTGCATACAGAATAAGCAAAAACGCCGTGCACCACACCCCCGTGCACCAATAGCAGCTTAACAGCTCGCCGATCCAGGCTCTAAAGCCTTCTCCTTTCACGACAATGTACGTTTCTATCTGCCCCGTTTTTTCGTCTTTTTCTTCAACCTCATCGTGAAAAAAGCCGCGCAATGGAGCCATGATCGTGTCAAAAACGATGAGACGCGTCAGCCGAAACACCGCAAGTGAAAATAGAACGAATAAAAACCAGCTTTGTATCACAGGGCTCCCCCTCTTAAAAATCGTCTGATTTCTAATATATGCGCTTCCTGAGGCGAACATGAATCACAGAACGTCCCGCTGTGCAAATTTGGGTGCGGATTTGTATGTTTTCCTCATTCCGCTATGGAACCAATTTGCATTTAATAAAGTGTAGATAAGAAAGGAGTGAAAGTTATGTCGTTTCATGAAAAAGCCGAAGCGCTATATACGGAAACATTCGAGGAAATTTCCAGGGATTATGAACAGCTCATTGAAATCGTAGATTCGGAACATGTTACGGTAAACACGACAAACATAACAGCCTCTCTCTCTCTGCAAGCAATTGTGATTACAATCATCATCATGGCGGTGCAGCTGGTAATAGAAGATTCGGAAACAGCCGATCTCATAACAGAACAAATTCTCGCCGTAAACAGATTGCAAAACAGAAAAAAAACAGTCATTCACGTAATCGGCAGCCGCGATGTCGTCATTACACTTTCTTCAGTGGAAATCGCAGTTTCTATCCAAATCTTGACCGACGTCCTGATCGCTCTGTTAACAGAACTTGACATACTTTAACCCCTTCTTTCTTTCTAATATTTTTTAGAAATTGAGGTGAGAATGAATTGTCAGATCAAGAAAAACTAAAAGCAGACATCAACCCGTTAATGAGCACGCTTGTGACAAATATCCTTAGAAAACACGGGGTCTCAAAAGATAATGTCCGAACGCTGTCTGAGGATGAGAAAAACAACATTTTAAAAATGCTAGAGGATTTGAAAGCACAATCCCAAGCAGTCATCGAGCAGCAAAAAAAGAAGGAACAGGAAAAGAACAAACAGGACGGCGCATCATCTTCCGCAGACAAAACAACCCGAAAAAGAAACCGTTCAAATAAAAATAAATTAAGAGAAAAACTGAAACAAAGAAGACAGCAGGGAAATCAAGCTGAAAATGAAGAAAAAAATGGGGATTTGGAGTAGGGTATTTGCCATATACAAGTTCGAAGCTTCAAACATTTAATAATAGTAAATGGAAGGAGGAAAACAAATGGAAACCAGACCATATTCTTGGGTAGCGCTTGATCCTGAATGCGAGCATCCGGGATCCGAGTATTATCCGAGATTCCCTAAGAAACAGCTTTGTGATGACTATGACTGCAAATGCAGAAGAGAAGAAGAATTCATTCAGCAGGAATTGGAGCAGGTTAACCTGAACAAGCAGCTTTCAGATGAAACCATCATTATTAAAGACTCTTGCAACATCAGAGTATCCTCAGAGGACACTCAGGTCGTCACATCTGTGCTGACATCGATTCAGACAGCGATCGTCACAGTCGTTCTCGCCATCATCGATGACTTTGAACTGGCGGAGCTGGTATCTCAGGATCTGCTTCAAGTATCGGCAAACAAACAAACGAATCGCCAAAAATTGGTTATCGATAATTCCCGCGACGTTGTCGTATCGACAGAGGATACAGACGTTGCAACGCTGGTCACCACAGCAGTTCAAACACTTACAGTTATCATCGCAACGCTTATTGTCGGCATTCTCTAATATAAAAAGCAGAGCCAACCCGCTCTGCTTTTCTTCATTTTTATAGACGATTACCCACACCAACAAGGGTACGGGTACATATCTTGTTAAAGACTAAAGTCAAATATCCTAATATAAAGGAGCTGAAATCCATGAGCTGCGGAAAAAACCATGGCCGGCATGAAAATTGTGTTTGTGAAGCGGTTGAGCAGATTATTGAAGAGCAGGAAGCAGTCGAAGAAACAGCGGCATGCTCGACAAGCTGCTTCGGCAACCTGCTGAATCCGACTGTTTCCGGAAAAGACACGATTCCGTTCCTTCTTTATGACAAAAAGGGCGGGCTGTTTTCGACCTTTGGAAATGTCGGGGGATTTTCAGATGATATGCAGTGCTTTGAATCTATTTTCTTCCGGGCAGAAAGTTTAAAAGATTGCTGTGCAACTCTTTCAATCCTGAGGCCTGTGGACATAAACGGCGACACGTTAAGCGTTTGCCACCCTTGTGATCCTGACTTTTTCGGGCTTGAAAAAACGGACTTTTGCATCGAAGTTGACTTGACTTGTTTCTGCGCGATTCAGTGTCTGTCACCTGATCTAGTAGATCGCGCAGCAGACCAAAAAAACAATCACGGATAAACATTGCAAGAAGTGCACCGAAAGCCGCATGACCGGAAAGCGGCTTGGTGCAAACCCCTTTCACGAAAGCTGCCGGCTCTCGGCAGCTCCTTTTACCAATAGAAGAGTCCGGCCGTTTTAAGACGAAATGAAAATTCCTGATATAGGAGGGATCTTAAACATGACGATCATTTCAGGCGAAAATTGCGTATTGGAAGCAGTTGAAAGCATTCATGAGCTGCAGAACGCCATTGAAGAGGAAGGAGGCTGCGCGACAAGCTGTTTCGGCAATCTGCTTTCTCCTACGCGCAATCTCGGCGACACCATTCCGTTTATTATATTTACGTCTAAGTCAAAGCCGTTCGTCGCTTTTGGAAACATCGGGGAACTCCAAGCAGGCCCCTGCTTCAGCACCATTTTTTTCAGAGTTGAAAACGTTCATGACGGCTGTGCGACGCTAAGGCTGTTGATCGCCTTTGACGAAAATCGGCGGATCCTCGATTTCACGGATGATAAAGACAAAATATGCGATGTGTTCCGTTTGGAAAAAACAAACTTCTGTATTGAAGTAGATCTGGAATGCTTCTGTGCAATCGAATGTTTAAATCCGAAATTAATCAACCGCACAAAATAAAAGTCCCTAAAACGGGACTTTTTTTGTCGGCATTAAAAGCCGAGCGGATGCAGCGAAGTGATGCTGTCGATCGCAAGTTCAGCCGGCTCGCCCTTGCTTGAAGTCCGGACGAAGACGGACTCGCCTTTTTTTGCGACGAGTGTTCCTCTGTACGTTTTTCCGTTTGCTTCAATAAGGCACAGGGTTTTCGGCATATTTCCCGGGAGACTTGTTAAAAAATTGATTTTTTCGATAATCGTCATCTTACTGAGCGGCTTCTTAATCGGCTTTATTCCTTTGGACGGTCTGTCCGCTTCCTTGTTACGAACCGCTTCAGGAATCTCTTTTTCCTGCTGGCTCTGGGCTTCCGGCTGTTCTTCCATTTGCTTCGCCTTATCTTCAGAAGCGCGTTGTTTTAGCGGTTTTTTTCTTTTAATGAGAATGTCCTGCATGTTTGCTTCGGCCGCAGCATAATCGGGCTGTACAATATACATGAGCGGCTTTTGCTCCGCATCGTTTTTCTTATTAGGCATCTTTTATCCCTCCGATCCGTTCATGGTATATCTATATGACAGAGGAGGGAAAATCAGAAGAAAAGAAAAAGCAATCCTTAAAACGGATCGCTTTTTCATTCGTTTTTTATCGGGCGATAATATGGTAGCCGGAATCAACATGCAGATTCTCGCCTGTCATCCCGCGGGAAAGGTCGCTGAATAGGAATAAAGCTGTGTCGCCGACTTCCTCCGGAGTAGTCGTGCGGCGAAGCGGAGCGCGCTCCTCGATTTCTTTCAGGATCGAATTGAAATCGCTGATTCCTTTTGCAGAAAGCGTCCGGATCGGTCCAGCAGAAATGCTGTTGACGCGGATTCCTTCTTTTCCCAGATCGCTTGCCAAGTATTTCACGCTCGCATCAAGGGAAGCTTTTGCGACGCCCATGACGTTGTAATTTGAAACGACGCGCTCTCCGCCAAGGTACGTAAGCGTGACGATGCTTCCGCCTTCGGTCATAATTCCGCGCGCAGCTTTGGCAACCGCTGTCAGCGAATATGAGCTGATATTGTGAGCGAGAAGGAAGCCTTCACGGTTTGTGTTCAAATATTCTCCCGTAAGCTCTTCTTTGTTCGCAAATGCGATGCAGTGTGCAATTCCATGAATCACTTGGACTTCGTCTTTGATTTTGGCAAAACACTCTTCGATTTCCTGATCGTTTGTGACATCGCAAGGCAGAACGATTGAGTCGTTCCGTTCCAAAGAATCAGCCAATTCCTTGACCGATTTTTCAAGCCGCTCTCCGGCGTATGTAAAAATCAGCCTTGCACCGGCATTGTGAAGAGAACGGGCGATTCCCCACGCGATGCTTCGTTTATTCGCAACACCCATGACGACTATATTGCGGCCTTCAAGTGATACATTCATATGTATAAATCCTCCTAATGATTAACATTTTATTAGTACCTGATCATAATATATAGTATCACAATTTGCGCCAGGCTGACAATTTTCAGTCTAAAAAAAGCGGCGGCGTTCCTGGGATGGACGCCGCCGCTTTGCTAACGCACGGTGTGCAAAGGGATCAGCACTCCCGCTTAGAGTGCTGTTTATACGCAAAATGATTCGTCGGCCCTTGTCCGGAGCCGATATTCAAACCGTTTGCCACCGCCATGTGCACAAATGATTCGGCAATTTCGAAAGCCTCGTGGATATCGCTTCCTTTGGCGATTTGCGCCGTCAAAGCGGCTGAAAACGTACAGCCTGTGCCATGAGTGTGCTTCGTTTTGATAAAAGGATTGGTGATTTCGACAAATGTTTCGCCGTCAAAGAGCAGGTCTGTCACTGTTTTCTTTTCAGGCAGGTGGCCTCCTTTAATGATCGGATAGCGGACGCCCAATTTGTGCAAATCCTCAGCCGCTTTTTTGCGGTCATCCATCGTCTGAATCCTTCTTCCAGTCAGCACCTCTGCCTCTGGAATATTCGGCGTCGCCGCAAAAGCCCGAGGCAACAGCCGCCGTTTCAGCGTTTCCACGGCCTCATCATTCAACAGCGATGCCCCGCCTTTGGCAATCATGACGGGATCGACAATCACAGCCTTGAGATCGTGCTTCTCAAGCTGCTGAACGATTTCTTCGACCATTTCAGCGCTCCAAAGCATCCCCGTTTTAATCGCGTCAGGCCTTAAATCAAGGGCTACCGATTCGATCTGTTTGCCGAGCGCTTCCACAGACATCGGAAAAACGCCGTGTACGCCTTGCGTATTTTGCGCGGTTACCGCCGTCAAAGCTGACATGCCGAACACGCCAAGCTCCTGAAACGTCTTAATATCAGCCTGGATGCCCGCACCTCCGCCTGAATCGGACCCGGCGATCGTCAATGCTTTTCGTATACTCATGTTGTCTGCACTCCTTTTTTCAGCCTTTAGCCAATCCATCTGTGGTATATCGTTTTTGCCCGTTTTACGTCATTTGTCCCATGAATGAAAGCCCGGCCGTCCCGAAAGATGACAAATCTGAAGTCTTCGGATTTGCATGACACCAAGTGCGGATTCCCCGTCACATCCAAGCCCGCTTCTTTGAAGCGGACGGCCAGCTCCTCAAGTTTTGGCGGCTGTTTGCCGGCGGGTCTGATTTGGACCGTTTGCCGCCCGCAAAGAACGGCCGCTTTTGTTTCGTTTTCCGGAGAAAGAAACGGAAATTCACGGGTGCCGCACGTCGGGCATGCTTGATCTTTAAGAACGGCCGCGCGAACCTCGGACCTTTCATTTGTCCATATATCAAATGAGCGGAGCGTTCCGGAGGTTTCATGCCCAGTCAGCAGCTTAAGGGCATCTGTCACTTGATAAGCGGCAACCTGCTGAACGACCGGGCTGATGACGCCGGATGTGTCGCACGTCATCGTGTTCGCCGGCAGGTGTCCCAAAAGACAATGAAGACACGGCGTCTTACCAGGAATGACCGTATAGGTAATCCCGTAGCTTGCTACACACGCCCCATACAAAAAAGGGATCCCCGATTTGACGGCCGCATCGTTTACAACGAGCCGGGTCTCAAAGTTATCTGTGGCATCAATGATCAAGGATGCGCCTTCTGCAAGACTGAGCGCTTTTTCCGCCGTGACATCGGCGACGATTCCGTTAACCCGGACAGAGCCGTTGATCAGGCGGAGCCTGTTTTCGGCAGCCGCCGCCTTCGGCATCTTGTCTTTTGCATCTTGTTCCGTGTATAGCTGCTGACGCTGGAGATTGCTCCATTCGACATAATCCCTGTCAACGATCGTAAGCGAACCGACTCCCGCTCTTACAAGCATTTCAGCGCTCGCCGATCCGAGAGCTCCGGCTCCGATGATCAGCACATGCGCGCGCTCTATCTTTTTCTGGCCGCCGTGACCGATCGGCGAAAACAGCTCCTGTCTCGAATATCTGCCGTTCAAGTCGTCAGCATCCCTTCTTCGGGGCTGGAAGCGATGCCGTAGTCTTTTTCAGGAATTCTTCCCGCGAGGTATCCGAGCCTTCCTGATTCGACGGCAAGTTTCATGGCGAGCGCCATTTTGACCGGATCCTTTGCACCGGCAACGGCCGTGTTCAGCAAAACGCCGTCAGCCCCCAGCTCCATTGCGTATGCCGCGTCTTTAGGAGAACCGATTCCGGCGTCCACGATCACCGGAACTTCAGCCTGTTCAATGATAAATGAAAGATTGAGAGGATTGATAATCCCCTGTCCTGAGCCGATCGGCGAGGCGCCCGGCATAATCGCATGCACGCCGAGCTCCTGAAGTTTTTTCGCCAGCACGACGTCATCCGATGTGTATGGAAGGACGATAAAGCCTTCCTTAAGCAGGGCTTCGGATGCTTTTAATGTTTCGACAGGATCAGGCAGAAGCGAGCGGTCGCAGCCGATCACTTCGACTTTAATCATGTCGCAAAGGCCGGACGCTTTGGCAAGCTTTGCAATGCGCACCGCTTCCTCCGCCGTTTTTGCCCCTGCTGTATTCGGCAAAAGCGTATATCGGCTCAGATCAAGCTGTTCGAGAAAATTGGGCTGTGATTCTTCAAAAATATTCATCCGCCTGACGGCAAAGGTCAGAATCTCCGACTCTGATGCGCGCACGGCCTCTTTTTGAATCTCAAATGACGGATACTTCCCGGTTCCGAGCAATAGTCTTGATGAAAACTGCTGATCAGCGATTTTTAGCATGTTTTATCCTCCTCCGACAAAATGAACGATTTCGATAACATCGTTTTCTTCAAGTTTCACTTCTTGATAATTCTCTTTTCCGATAATCTCTCTGTTTCTTTCAACGATGACAACACGGTTTTCCAGCTGATAGGATGCAAGCAGGTCATAAATCGTTCCTCCGTCATTCTTCCAGTCTATCTTTCGCCCGTTCAGCTGAATCATCATTTGTGAACAGCCTCCTTCCGGTCAATCTTAAACGCTTCCTCCCAGGCAGGCTCGACCGGCCGGCTGAGAATCATATTTGTGATCATCTCCCCCGTCGCCGGCGCGAGAAGGATGCCGTTTCTGAAATGGCCGGCCGCAAACAAGATGCTGTCGTTTTCAGGATGTCTGCCGATATACGGATTGCCGTCCTCTGTTTCCGGTCTTAATCCGGCCCAGCATCTGTCGATTTTCAATCCGCCGATTTTCGGAAGCATCGTTTTCGCCTTTTTCATGACGGCTTCGATGCCGTCCAAATCGGGCTGCTCATTCCAGTCTCCGGCTTTCATCGTCGCGCCGATGACAAGCTTTCCGCTGTGGCGCGGAACAATATAGCAATGATCGTGATACAGCGTTCTCGTTAAAGGAATGGTGTCATTCCACACGGACAGACACTCCCCTTTCACCGGATAAAATCGCTTGTTTAAACCGAGCTGTTGAAAGAAAACGCCGCTCCAGACACCGCTCGCGATCACGGCATGATCCGCTTCTACGGCGCCTGATGCCGTCTGAATCCGGACGCCGCCCCCTGCCGCCGCTTCTATTGAGAAAACAGGCGCATACTCAAAGATGTCTGCACCAAACAGTTTTGCTCCTTTGGCAAAAGCTCTGCAAACAGAGATCGGTTCGACATGGACGTCATCCCGGATAAAATTCGCACCGAGTATCCCTTTCGCTGCATGCGGCTCTTTTTCATACACCTCTTGAGGCGTCAGCCATTCGGCAGAATCGAGCACGGCCATTTCCATAAGGCGAGCCCGGTCGCTTTCGGTAAATGCGAGTTTTAAAATCCCGCCGTCATGCCGCCTGATATCAATGCCGCTTACGCTTTTTAGTTCATCGGTCAGCCGCTTATATGCAGTCTGGCTTGCCCTCGCAAATTCAAAAAATGTTCCCGGTTTATCGCATTCGGCATGAGCGCCGAGCATACCGGCGGCCGCACGGGTCGCTTTCTTCCCGATCCCGCCGCTTTCAAAAACCGCCGTTTGTTTTCCCGCTTTTGCGAGATGATAGGCAATCGAGACACCGATGATACCTCCGCCGATCACGATCGTTTCATAGCGCTTTTTCATACAGATCTCCTTTCACCAGGCGCAGAAGCCGTTTGCAAGCTTCGGCAGACCTGTCTTCAGAAAAAATCCCCGACATCACCGCGATGCCGTCAGGGGCGGCCAGCTTTACCTCAGGCAGCCGCTTTTCGGTAATCCCTCCGATGGCAATAACGGGAATATCGACGGCCTGTTTCACCTTCCACAGGCTTTCCGTCCCCCTTCCTGTCAGCCCTTTTTTGCTGTCTGTTTCAAAAATGTGGCCGAACAGCACGTAATCCGCTCCTTCTTTTGCAGCTTGAACCGCTTCTTCAGCGGAGTGGACAGACTTTCCGATTTTCAAATGCGGAAAACGGCATCTTACACATTTGACAGAAAAGCCGTGGGAAGGCAGCTGAACACGGTGTATATTGTGGAACAAGGCGACATCCACCCTGTCATTGATGATGAGCTTCCTTTTATCGACGCCGGCTGCCAGCAGGCGTTCGATTAATTCGGAAATCTCGCATACCGTTTTTGACCTCTCCCTGATATGGATAAAATCCGCTGCATCCTTGATCGATACGATTTTGGCGGCCAGCTCGTCAACGGAGTGCCGGTCATCAGTGATCGCATGAAGCTTCAAGCTGTTCACCCCGCTCCTCGGACCAGCTTTCCTTCTTGTGCGCCATATTCCAAAATTGATATTCGTAGAAGCTGGAAATGACGAAGTTTTCTTTCATATTCGCTCTGACTTCAGCGGCGCTTTTTTCGGCCAGCTCGTCAAAACGGTCGACCTGTTCGGTCACGAGTTCTTTAAACCAGTCTCCTCCATATGTCGCAATCCATTCCTGATAAATGCCGTTCTCAGGCTTGCACGCTTTCAACGTTTCCCCGACCTCGTAGTAAAGCCAATAACAAGGGAGCAAAGCGGCAAGAATTTCTGCAAAATTGCCGCTCATAACGGACCGGTACATGTGGGACGTATAGGCATACGCGGTCGGTGACGGCTTGAACGCTCTTTTTTCTTCCTCGGTAATGCCGAGCAGCTCGGAAAACTTCCGGTGCAGAGCCAGCTCTGCTTCATACGTTCCCTTTGCATGCTCAGCCATCCGGCTCGTTGTGTATAAATCTGCCGCATATGCCGCGGCAAAGGACTGAACCTTGGCAAAATGGCTCAAATAATAGGAGTCCTGAAGCACATAATATGTAAAGCAGTCAATCGGCAAAGATCCGTCACCGATTCCTTTAATAAACGGGTGCACAAAACTGCCCTCCCACCATTCTGCGGCGCTCTTCCGGCACTCTTCCGAAAACTTCATCTAAGTAGCCCTCCTTTAATGTTAGAAAATGAAAAAACCACTTTCCCCGCAGGAAAAGTGGTTTGGAATTTGCATATCACCATACATAGTCAAATACCTTGCCACTTCCCTACGCAGGTCTGAACCTGTTCAGGTTATGAGGGTCTAAAAGTCACACTTTTATCTCAGCCCTTATGAAGGACTCCCCTAGTGGAAAACATTTCATTCATTCAGTTATATTTTTATCTTAACACGAAATTTAAAATGGTCAAGCATCAGTCTTCCAGCGTTTTTTTCAATTCGGCGATATATTCGCGCGAGCCGGTGGCGATCAGCCTGTCGCCCAGTTGCAGCCTTGTATCCCCGTGGGGCACAAGGCTGTCGACGCCTCTGAAAATCCTCACAAAGATAACGTCCCCCATAAACGGAAATTCCCTTAACAGCACGCCGTCATAGCGCTCGTTGCCCATGTTGATTTCGTATAATGATGCATCCTGATTCGTCAAAAGCTTCATGACGCCCGGAGCTTCGATCAGCGCGCGAAGCAGCGTTTTTGTCGACAGCAGGACTGAAATCGTATCGACGCCGTTTTCTTTCAATTTGGCTTCCGCTTGCGGCGAATCTGCGCTTGCGATAATCCTATCGACTTGTTTATCTTTTGCAAATAGGGCAATTCCGGTATTCCGCTCTTCATTCCCGGTCGCTACGACAAGAATATCTGTCTCAAAAACGCCGAATGATTCGAGTGTCCCGAATTCATAATCTGGCAGCACTTCCACGTCAAAAACCGGCTCTGACAGGTTTTCTTCTTTCTTTTCCTGATGCACATGCAGAACCCTGACTCGGTATTCCTCAGAAGGCAGCTCAAGCGTAACGGGCAGTGTCATTTGATTGGCGCCGATAAAGGTGATCGTTTTTTGTTCCGTTTCGCTCTGTGCTTTCGGCATTAACTTTTTGAAACCTGTCGGCGTAATAATGCACGTGATGACAGCGACAAGAATGAGCGCGCCGGACATTTTCGCATCGATGACGCCGATCCGTTCGCCGATCGTTGTGGCGGCAATGACGAGCGACAATGTCGACGTCAATAAAAGCCCTGAAGCCAGCACCGTTTTCGCACCATACCACTTTTTCAGCATCAGCGCAGGAACGGCCTTGCTGATTAAAAGCGCCACAAACAGCAGCGGGATCATCATTAAAATTTTCGGGTCTTCAAACAAGGACCATATATCAAGCTTGACTCCCGTCATCACAAAAAAGATCGGAATCAAAAATCCATAGCCGAAAGAATCAAGCTGCTGGACCAGCTCTTTATTCGGAGAAAGCAGCGACACGAGAACCCCGGCTAAAAATGCGCCGAGTATGTTTTCCGCCCCAAGCGATTCCGAAAGCGCGACAAGCACGATGATCAAGGTGAAAATCGCCCTTGTGCCGATTTGAATCGTTCCTTTTGACATCACTTCAATATAAGAGCGGTTTTTAAACACCCTTCCGAAGAGATAAAGGACGACGCCTGCGGCAAACAGGATGATCAACAGCCACATATTGCTGCTTTCGTCTCCATAAATCGAGGCGAAGACAGCGAGCAGAATCATCGTCACAAGGTCGGCGATCACCGCCACAAGCAAAATAATCTGTCCGATGTTCGTCTTCATCAGGCGCTCTTCTTTCAGCGTCGGAACAACCACCCCGAGTGAAATCGTCGAAATGATCAGCGTCATTAAGAAGGCGTTGTCGATAAACCCGGCCAGGACAAAGCTGTAAGAAAGCCCGAGCGACAAAATGAAAATCGCGGTAAATATAATGGCAGCCGTTTTAAACGTGTTTGGCGCAGTTTTTCCGTGTGGGAGCAGCTGCTTTTTCTTTCCTCTTTCAAACGCGGAAAAATCGATCTCCAGTCCGCTCAAAAACATTAAAAAGATAAACCCGAGCATTGATAGCGTCTCAAGCCACGCATCATGCACTTCAACAAGATTAAAACCGCTTTTTCCGATAACAAGACCCATGATGATTTCCGCCACAACGACAGGTATGACAAGCCTTAAGCGGTTCAGCAGGATGGGGGTTAAAAATGCGACAATGAGTACGACGACTAAAGATGAAACAGATGTATGCTCCATAGATGTTACCTCCTAAAAACCGGTTTCCTTAGTATATAGTGTCCCCTTCCACAGTCAAAAAGGACCATAATTACAATTCAACGAAAGAAAAGGCAGATGTTTCTCCTTTTCTCCCAAGTGTAAAAGTCGATTTTAACAATGCTCGCCGAGAAAGAAAAGTGATATGCCTGATTTTCTCCGCAGGAAATGTTTGAAGGTGAAAATAGAACATAAACAAGGTATGATATCCAATAAACAAAGCCGGTGAAGGTTATCATAAATATAATTGCCGTTTCTTAACGTTTAGGAGATGAAAGACATGAAATACGATGTGATCGGAGATATTCACGGATGTTATGATGAAATGACCGCATTGCTTGAAAAGCTCGGCTATTCTCTCGATACAGGGCTGCCCGTCCACCCCGAAAAGAGAACCCCCGTCTTTCTCGGAGACTTGACAGACCGGGGGCCGAAATCTCTCGCGGTGGTTGAATTTGTGGCGAATGCCGTTGAAAAAGGCGCAGCACGCTACGTCCCGGGCAATCATTGCAACAAGCTGTACCGCTTTTTCAAAGGAAACCCGGTCAAGCTCATGCACGGCCTTGAAACGACAGCCGCCGAGTACAGACAGCTCCCTAAGCAAACACAAGACCATATCAGAGAGCTGTTTATGCGCCTGTATGAACGTGCCCCGATTTATGAGATCCTGCATAACGGCGAGCTCGTCGTCGCCCATGCCGGGATAAAAGCCGAATATATCGGAAAGAAGCCCGTTGGCAAGGTAAAGCAATTTGTTTTGTATGGGGATATTACGGGGGAGACGCTTCCTGACGGAAGACCTGTCAGGCGGGACTGGGCCGCGCATTATAAAGGCGAGGCATGGGTCGTGTACGGCCACACTCCTGTCAGGGCTCCGCGGATGGTTCATCATACGATTAACATCGATACGGGATGCGTATTCGGCAATCGGCTGACCGCCTTCAGGTTTCCGGAACTCACAACAGAATCTGTCCCTTCCTCAATGCCTTTCGATGAAACGAGATTTCGAACAGAGCCATAAAAAAAGAGAGCTGTTTTCAGCTCTCCAATAACTTCCGGATATCACGCGGAAGCGGCGCGTAAAACGCCAGCTCCTCCCTTGTCAGCGGATGAATAAACGTCAGCCTCTCGCTGTGAAGCGCCTGCCGATTGATGAGATCGCGCGTGCCCCCGTAAAGCGTGTCACCGCACAGCGGGTGTCCGATATGGCTCATGTGAACGCGGATTTGATGGGTTCTTCCCGTTTCAAGGCTCAGCGAAACGTCTGTTATCTGTCCGATTCGCATGTTCACTTTAAAGTGGGTGACCGCTGTTTGGCCATCTGGGACAACAGCCCGCTCAATAATGCTTGTCGCTTTTCTGCCGATCGGGGCGTCGACCGTTCCGCAGTCTTCCCTGATTTCGCCGTGAACAACGGCGCGGTACTGCCGTTTGACACGCCCCTCTTTTTGCAAATGTGATAAAAGGGAATGTGCAAAACGATGCTTGGCGACGAGCATGACCCCTGATGTGTCACGATCTAGCCTGCTCACAAGATGAACGGTCGCTTCACAGCCCGTCTGCTGATAATAATTAATAAGCCCGTTCGCAAGGCTTCCTGTCGGATGTTCCCGCGAAGGAATCGACGACAGGTAAGGCTGTTTATTAAGCACGAGGACATGGTCGTCTTCAAACAAGATGTCAAGCGGGATCGCTTCCGGCCGCAGAGATTCGCTAACCTTCTCCGGCGGGAACAAAATTGCGAGCTCGTCCCCTTCCTGAAGGATATACCTGACCGTGACATGCTCCCCATTAATGAGAAGGTCCCCGCCGCCGAATTTGATATCTGCAAGCATCCTCTTTGAAATGCCCATACGCTGCACATACTCTTTCAACAGCATACCGTCTTCTTTTGCTGTTATCGTTTGTCTCAAAGAAAAATCGCTCACGGCCAAACCTTCCTATTCTCCCTTTCCGATAAAGGATTCCTGCACCCTTTTCCAAAACGGAAACGGACGGAACCTCGCAAACCTGACATTCTCGCTTGCGACGCGGCATTGAATCGATTTGACGTCTTTATGCAGCAATGTTAAGTGATCAACCGCAACCTGGAAGGTCACATCGTTAAGGGGTTTGATTACGCACGTATGATGCTCAGGCAAAATGAGCGGCGAGCCGACCGTCCGAAACACGCGGTTGTTGATAGACGCCATTTCAGCTAGCTGGACCGCCCTGATCGACGGGTGGATGATAGCCCCGCCGAGGGCCTTGTTATACGCCGTGCTGCCTGAAGGCGTCGACAGGCAGAGCCCGTCGCCGCGAAACGTTTCAAACAGCTCCCCTTTTATCTCGACGTCTGTGACGAGCGTACCTTCGATGCTTTTAATCGTGCATTCATTCAGCGCCAGGTACCTTGCTTCCTTTCCGCCGTTATTGTAGCGGACGATCACTTCCAGGATCGGATATTCAACAATCTGAAACGGCGTTTTCGCAATCGCGATCACCAGTTTTTCAATCTCATCCGGAACCCAGTCTGCATAAAAGCCGAGGTGGCCGGTATGAACCCCGACAAATGCCGTTTTATCGAGACGGCTGCTGTACTTGTGAAACGCGTATAAAAGCGTTCCGTCCCCTCCGACGGAAATGACGATATCGGGCTCTTCTTCGTCGCACTCAAGGCCGAAGTCGAGCAGGTACGTTTGAATTCTGCTTTTCAATGTATCAGAGACCGGATTTCCTTTTGACGATACCGCAAATTTCATCTTTTTTCTCCTTTCCCCTAGCCGTCATCCTCGTCCTTTTTCTTTCGCGAGAAAGCCGCCTGGGCTTCCTGGATTTCACCCCTGATCTCAGACATCTCCTCATCGAGCCTTGAAGCTGCCTCAGATGCCCTTTGGAGCCTTAATTTCACTTTTTCCGGGATGTTGCCGCTGTATTTATAATTTAAAGAATGCTCAATCGTAGCCCAAAAATTCATGGCCAGCGTTCTGATTTGAATTTCAACCAAAATCTGCTTTTCCCCGTTTATCGTCTGCAGAGGATATAAAATCACGAGATGGTAGGAACGGTAGCCGCTCTCTTTATGTTCCGCAATATAATCGCGCGTATCCACGACCGTGAAATCCTTTCTCGCCAGAAGCATCTGCTTGACGATGTGGATATCCTCAAAGAATTGACACATAATCCTGAGTCCCGCAATATCCTGCATGCTTTCGATATCATCGAGCGGAATGTTTTTCCGTTTCGCCTTTTCCAAAATACTCGGAACAGGCTTCACCCTTCCCGTCACAAACTCTATGGGCGAATGCTCTTCTTCGTATTCGTAAAGCGCCCTGATCCCTTTCAGCTTTACTTTAAGCTCTTCAACAGCCTGCCTGTACGGCGCTAAAAAACGCTCCCATTGTTTTTCATCCATAAACCTTCCCCCAATTTCATCGCCTTTTTTTCTAGAGGAATGCCCGCTTCACTCTCTCTTCCATTTCTTCGCCATAATTTGCATTATCTTTAATATTATCGATCAGATACTGAAGCTCTGTATGAAACCCCTCAAGCTCCAGCTCTTCCTTTCCGATATTCAAAAACACGGGAATATGTCGATCAAGGGCCGATTTCATGTCGGGCCATATGCTTTCATTTAAAATGGCGTATTGAAAAGAATCGCCTTGTTCCAGTATGTATACAAATGCAAAATGATCAGAGTCCGCAAGCATGCGTCCGGCCGGTTTCCGCTTCTCTTCATCCTTGACTCCGCTGGTCAATACGAGCCGGTCATCCAAGAGATTTGCTTCTGTTATCTCAATTCTGTTCTGCATAATGTTCTCCTTTGCGATAAAAGTACAGATTTATTTTATCATATCAAGTTCAATATTGATAAACGTTCACGCCCAAGAGATAATAAGAAAAATGATTTTTTAGCGGCTGAGAGGATGAAAAACGAAAAGATGAGCCAGGAACTTGAAATAGAATTTAAAAACATGCTGACAAAAGAAGAATTCGAGCAATTAAAATCATATTATCAATTCACACAGGATCAATTTGTCGCACAGCACAATCATTATTATGATACAGCGGCTTTTTCGCTGAAGGAAAAGGGAGCCGCTTTAAGAATCCGCGAAAAGCAAGGCCGGCACGTGTTAACGCTGAAAGAGCCGGCGCCTGTTGGATTGACGGAAACCCACCAGACGTTGCCATCAAAACCGGACTTTGAGCATTTTCACATTCCGAAAGGACATGTATGGGACCGCCTCCAAGACCTCGGCATCGAACCGGGAGATCTGGAATATTTCGGGACGCTTGCGACAGACCGCGCAGAAAAAAAACTGCCTGAGGGCTTAATTGTTTTAGATCACAGCCGATACTTACAAGTAGAGGACTACGAAATTGAATTCGAAGTCGCAGACTATGAACAGGGAAAGCTTGATTTCGCAAAACTTTTGAAAACATTCGGCATCCCGACACGCGATACGAAAAACAAAATCGTCCGTTTTTATGAGCAAAAAGTGAAAAATAATTAAGGTGGGAACATAATGAACATCAACAATTTGACCGCCCTTTTGGAACTTCAGGCATTACGGTCGTTTTATCAAGCGTCTGACAGCGGTTCAGAAGATACAGGCTTTGATTTCGGTTCGATTTTAAACCAATACTTAACGAATGCCGGAACTTTGCAGACAGGGACGGGAACGGTTCCGGCCGTACAGACGGAATCGATTCCTGCAGCTCAAATCGGGACTTCCCGGGCTTTGCCGTCGGACAATACCGGAAGCGAACCTTCGCCATCAGCAAGCACAAGTTCGGTGTCTTTCGGCGGACAAGGCAAAAATATCGATGACATCATCAAAAAAGCCGCTGAAAAATACGGCGTAGATGAAAAGCTGATTCACTCGGTCATTAAACAGGAATCCGGCTATCAGCAGAAGGCCGTCAGTCCGGCCGGCGCCATGGGATTGATGCAGCTGATGCCTTCAACCGCAAAATCGCTCGGGGTTACAAACGCCTTGGATCCCGTACAAAATGTTGAAGCCGGAACAAAATATTTAAAGCAAATGCTTGACCGCTACAGCGGAAACGTTTCTCTCGCACTGGCGGCGTACAACGCCGGTCCCGGAAACGTCCAAAAGTACGGCGGCATTCCTCCATTCAAAGAAACGCAAAATTATGTAAAAAACATCACTGCAAATTACTACGCATAAGCCGGAAAGGATTCCTTTCCGGTTTTTTATATCTTCTTAAAACTTTCAAATTTATCCTCCCTGTTTAAAAAATACACATTTAACAAGCGGATATGATATGATATTTGGTACAAAAACTATGGTTCCCTCATGCATCCTGAGTCGGTTTGTTTGTAGAATGGGCTGAGGGTTGCTAAAATAAGTATATACAATCGTGAAATAATAAATGATGCACAACATAAATATTTTTTTGCAATAGGAACCGTCTTTTTTCCTATTAGCCATATTAAAAGGAGTAGTCAACATGGGACAATCGTTTAACGCACCTTATGAAGCGATTGGAGAAGAACTTCTATCGCAACTTGTTGATACTTTTTATGAGCGCGTGAGACGGCATCCGCTGTTACACCCCATATTTCCGGACGATTTAACGGAAACGGCGAGAAAACAAAAACAATTTTTAACGCAATATTTGGGCGGTCCGCCGCTTTATACGGAAGAGCACGGACATCCGATGCTGAGAGCCCGGCACCTTCCGTTTCCAATCACTCCGGAACGGGCGGATGCCTGGCTGTCGTGTATGAAAGAGGCAATGGATCATGTCGGTTTGCAGGGCGATATCAGGGACTTTCTTTTCGAGAGATTGACGTTGACAGCCAGGCATATGGTAAACCAGCCTAAAATGGAGGATGGTTCGCATTGACACTTAATCAACGTGACCAATTTTTCTCCCATTGCCATGGACATCCGCAAAAGCCGATGGAAATCTATATGTTTGTCGATCCTTTATCCCCGGAGTGCTGGGCTCTGGAGCCTGCTATCAAAAAATTAAAAATCCGCTACGGACGTTTTTTTACATTGCGCATCATCGCAGTTTGCAGCATTACGGCGTTAAATGTTCAGAAACGCAAAAAGCACCTTCTCGCAGAAGCATGGGAAAAGATCGCAAGCAAGTCGGGCATGTCCTGTGACGGAACCCTCTGGCTTGAAAACCCCCTTTCCGCCCCATATCTGGCGTCATTGGCGCTGAAAGCGGCGGAGCTTCAGGGAAGAAAAGCCGGATTGCAGTTTTTAAGAAGCATGCAGGAGCGCCTATTCCTCAGCAAACAGGATATTACCGATGAAGAGGTGCTGTTCAATATCGCCGAAAGCACGCAGCTCGATGCAGAGGAATTTAAAAAAGATCTTCATTCCCAAAGCGCGGTGAAAGCCTTGCAATGCGATATGAAAATCGCCGCTGAAATGGAAGTCACATCGGTTCCGACGCTCACCTTTTTCAACAGCCTTCGCGAAGGGGAAGGCTTGAAAGTAACCGGACATTATTCATATGACATTTACGAAGAAGTACTTTTTGAAATGCTTGGAGATGAGCCGAAGCCGTCACAAACCCCGCCGCTTGAATTATTTGTCGAATACTTTCAATTTGTCGCCGACAAAGAAATCGCCGTGGTTTACGATTGGACGCTCGAACAAGTGGAACGTGAAATGAAAAAACTCGCCTTCGCCGGAAAGGTCAAAAGGGTTGAGGCAAAGCACGGCATGTTTTGGCGTTTTGTAAACGGAGACGCCGGGGCCGGGCCGATCTGTAAATAATAAAAATAGCACGGGCTTGCCCGTGTTTATTTTATGGCCAAAACACAAACATACGTTCTTTCAAAAGGCAGTAAGAAACCGCGCCGGGATAAGCGCGGTTTCTATTATGTCTTAACGACAACAAAGGGGATGGGAGAAATTTTTCACGGTCAAACAAAGGGGTAAATGTTTGTTTGTGATCAATTTCACATCTTTATAATATCAAATCATGTCGACTTTTGACAACTGATTTTATTACTTTTCACATTTTTGTCACAAAACATAAAAAGTAGATGTCCATCATATGATGAAAACGGGACCGTCCATATGTGAAAAATGGCGTCAGAATGCGGGTTTTCACGATGTTTCGAACTGCTTTTTGCGTTTTTCTGTTTCTCAAAAATTTATCAGTCTATAGGAGGGTTTTTATGCTTCATATCGTGATAGGTGTAATATTGACTTTTATTTTTTTCTTATTGAATATTTTAGGCTTGATGCAGATGCTCCCTCTCTACATTACGTCTCCGCTGCTGTTTATATCGATCCTATACACGATCAGCCGCTTCAATCACCGCAAAACGTTTAAAGGGTTTTAGACGCCTTTTGGAAAAAGGCCGCCGGTTTTGGCGGCAGCCTTAATGTATTCGTTATTTCAACAGAAGCTCTTCCATTTCATTCAGCTGCTCTTCAAACTTCTTGCATGCAGCTTCAATCGGTTCTGAGGATGTCATGTCGACGCCCGCTTTTTTCAGTACTTCAATCGGATAATCGGAGCTTCCGGCTTTTAAAAATTCGATATAGCGGTCAACAGCCGGCTTCCCTTCTTTTAAAATCTGCTGGCTCAGAGCCTGTGCGGCACTGTAGCCTGTCGCATATTGATATACGTAATAATTGTAGTAGAAATGAGGAATCCTTGCCCATTCAAGACCGATTTCTTTATCGATTTCAATGTTTTCTCCGAAGTACTTTTTGTTCAAATCGTAATAGATGCTTGTCAGCAGCTCAGGAGTCAGCGGCTCGCCTTCCTGGGCTTTGACATGAATCGCATGTTCGAATTCGGCGAACATCGTCTGTCTGAAAACCGTTCCTTTAAAGCCTTCAAGCATATGGTTTAAAATATATAGCCGCTGCTTTTCGTCGTCGACTGTGTTCAGCAGGTAGTCCCCTAAAAGGGCTTCATTTGTCGTTGATGCGACTTCAGCGACGAAAATGCTGTAGTTCCCGTACGGATACGGCTGATGCTTCCTTGTGTAATAACTGTGGACGGAATGGCCGAATTCATGGACAAGCGTAAACAGGTTGTTGACGTTGTCCTGCCAGTTCATCAAAATGTACGGATTTGTTCCGTATGTTCCTGATGAGTAAGCTCCGCTCCGTTTTCCTTTGTTTTCGTAAACATCGACCCAGCGGTTGTTCAAGCCTTCCTTCAAGATGGACGAGTATTCCTCCCCTAAAGGAGCGAGCCCTTTCAGCATGTAATCTTTCGCTTGGTCATACGTCACTTTCATGCCGGCATCTTTCACAAGCGGCGTGTACAGGTCATACATGTGAACTTCATCCAGTTCGAGCGCTTTTTTTCTGAGCTCCACATAGCGGTGAAGAAGCGGCAAGTATTTATTAATCGTTTCGACGAGATTATCATAGACCTCTTCCGGAATGCTGTTGCGAGACAGCGCGGCTTCTCTCGCCGATTTATAGTGCTTTACTTTCGCATAAAAATTGTCTTTTTTGACAGCGCCGCTGAGGGTCGATGCAAGCGTGTTTTTAAAACGGCCGTACGTATCATATACCGCCTTGAAAGCTTCGCGGCGGACGTCGCGGTTCTCGCTTTCCAAAAAGGTAATGTAGTTCCCGTGAGTCAGCTGACGCTTTTCTCCGTTTTCATCGGTAATTTCCGGAAATTCCATATCGGCGTTATTGAGCATGCCGAATGTTGTGGACGGTGATGACAGAACATCCGATGCCTCGGCAAGCAGTCCTTCTTCCTCTTCGCTCAGCACATGAGGCCGTTCTTTGTTGATTTCTTCAAGCGCGTGCGAGTAGAGCTTCAGTTCCTCTTTTTCCAAAAGGAACTGCTGGAGCTTATCCTCCTGTATCGATAAAATTTCCGGCACAATGTAGGCTGTCGCACTGGCAGCCTGTGTATAAAGGTTGGACGCTTTGTCATTTAACCCTTGATAAAATGAATTGCCCGTGTCCTGATCATAGCGCATATGGGCGTAAGTATACAGCTTGCCGAGCCTTTCCATGACCTTATCCTGATATGTCAATGCTTCATATAGATCGTCGGCGGAATGACCGAGCTTTCCCTTGAATTCGGAAAGCTTAGGCAGCAGCTCTTTAACTGCTTGAAATTCCTCGTTCCAAGCTTCATCAGATGGAAAGATATCCTCAAGTCTCCACGTGTCTTCTTGCTTCACCTCATCTCTTGCAGGCAGTTTTTTCGTTTGATTTTCTTCAGCCACTGTAAATCCCCTCGCTTTCTTTGCTTCAAGTCCATTGGTGTACAATAAACTTGTGTTGTGTTTATCTTCTGTTTTTTCACCGCCTTTTGTCAAATCATTTGCGAAAAAAAACGTGCTGGATGCCGCAAACAAAAAACAAAACGCAAATCTTTTGATCCGAAACAGACCGGCCACCACCTTCCTTTCTTTAGATTGAACGAAAGGCTTGATGATCATTCGGAAAAATAGCGGGCATCCCTCTTCAGCAGCTCCTCAAGCCGCGGCTCAGCAGGCGCCGGCCTGCTCGGAAAAAACAAGTCTTTTTCTTTAATGAAAAAACCTTTTTCATGCAAAAACCGGACATATTCACTGACGGCGTCCGCCGCCTTCTCACTCTTATTCCATCTCAGCTTCAGGCGATTGCTCCGGATGAGCTGATTCGTATACATCACGGCGGATTGGATGCGAAAGGAAGGGCGCTTCATAAAAAACGCGTATAAATAGCCTTGCCACACATAAACCGGCTGGGCAAACATATAGCCTGAAGATACGGGGAGAAATACTTCTGACGGGAAAAACGGGAGCGGGATTTGAAATCTCTCATAAAACAGCTCCGCTATCTGTTTTGCTTCTTTTGACAAAAAACGCGGCGGCGTCATCCGGAAGCGCTGAACATTTCTTTTCCAGCCTTCAAGCTGCTTCTGAGAACGCGGGTAAGAAGCTCTTAAAGCGCGGAATCGCGTTTCGCGAAGGGGAAGCATGCGGGACGTGGCAGACGTCTTATTTGTCAGAAACGGAACTAAATGCTCGAGGATGAGAAATGCTTCTTGATCGGGGCAAAAAAATACGAGTCTTGGAGGCATCACATCTCCTTTGCTGAACTGCCAATGGAAACCGGATAGCTGAAAAAAACCGTTTGATAATCGCTTTAAACGATTCCCGCCGATAATCCAAAACGGGTCAATCCCAATTGACAGAAAGCCGGCCGATCGTTGCCGATACTCTGTATGATTAAGATTGGCGCACTGAAATTCCACGGCAATTTTACGCTCTCCTTCGTCCGCGAGCAAATCAGGCCTCTGTCTGATCCGCTTCAAATACGGTTCGACAACCGGTCTTAGCCCCTCCTTCTTAAACCATTCGTATAGAAGCCGTTTTCCTTTTAAATGATAACGGCTTTCCGGTTCATGCGGGACGGGGCACACCGAATCCGGCTTATGTGCAAAATGATGGAGCCTGATATCGCCGACTTTGAGGTCAAGCTGCTGACAGCAGGCCGGGCAATAAAATACATGTTCCTTTCTTAATCGTTTGAGTTCGTCAGCTTTGTATCCATCCGCCAAGCAAATCCGGCGGCCTCCTTCAATCATCGCGCTGAACACATTGTCTCTCTCCTTTCTGTCCCGTAACTATTCCACGAATTTGCACCGTCTCCTTTTCCACTTGACAAGAAAGGATTTTATAAAACAAAAAAACCGATTTCGAAAAGAAATCGGCTTTTTTATGAAAAGTATTTG
This sequence comes from Bacillus sp. JJ675, assembly GCF_036963165.1. Taxonomy (NCBI): domain Bacteria; kingdom Bacillati; phylum Bacillota; class Bacilli; order Caryophanales; family Bacillaceae; genus Bacillus; species Bacillus sp. JJ675. Next base: position 37,118 of record NZ_JBALMR010000008.1, read on the forward strand.
TTTATCGTATCAAGAGCATGATCCGCTGCAATCAGCGTTCCGTACTCCTTAAGCATGTGAATCGTCATCTTTGATTCAGATGCGTATTCAAGCAAAATGCTCAGCTGATTTTCAATCTCTTCATCAGGCATTTCGTTGAAATCCACGAATAAATAATAGCGGTTTTCGTGAGTATATAAAGACGTTTGACAGCCGCTGATGGTCACTTTTGATAATGAGATGACATCCTCAAAATCGTTAAACCTTAACACAAACTGGAGCTTCTGCTCCTCGGTTTGTTCTTCTTTATGAAAATCTTCCAGCAATGCGTCGAGCGTTTCCTCTGCTGGGTCATGCTTTTTATCTTCAGGAATCGGCAGTTCAAGCTTTTGGCCGTCTTTGGAAAGCTGAGCTTTCGTCACAATGATTTCCAATCCCTTGTCAAGGGCCTGCACTTGAATCCAAAGGGGGCCTTCAACGGCAAATTCTTCTTCTTCGTGCACTTCGTCCATCATTTCCCAAAACAGCTCTTCACTGCGTTCGCGATTGTACCAGATTTCTTCTCTGTCAAACCCCCGGTCTTCTATATCACCGTAGGAAATATAAAACTTAACCGTATGTTCATTTATTCTTTCGATTTCCATTTGCCAACCTTCCCTTCTTTGTAAGATGTTGAAGGGATAACTAAGCTCCCAATTAATTGTACTTTACTACACTTTACCCATTACGTCCACTTCTTAACCTTATGCAGGATCAATCTTTCATTTCTATTTTATGATAAAAAAGATGCAAAAGAAATAAAAACGCTTTGCTGCCGGGCTTAACATAATTTTGAATCAGCCTCATATATTAGCTGTACAAGCAGCAAATGACGCGAGGTGCAAAAAGCGAGGTGCCAGTTGATGGAACAAGAATTACTGATGCCGTTTATTGTCATCATCGGAATCGACCTTATTCTCGGCGGCGACAATGCGGTCGTCATTGCAATGGCGAGCCGGAATTTGCCTCCCCGGCAAAGGCAAAAAGCAATCATCATCGGCACGGGCATCGCCATTTTGATGAGGATCATGCTGACCACTCTGGCGGTTTATCTTCTTGCGGTTCCTTACCTGCAATTTATCGGAGGACTCTTCCTTCTGTATTTAGGATATCAGCTTCTGATCGAAAAAAAGGAAGCCCAGCATGTCAAAGGCGGGACATCTTTGTGGAAGGCGATTCGGATAATTGTGATCGCCGATTTATTCATGTCGCTTGATAATGTGATTGCAGTTGCAGGTGCATCACAGGGCCGCCTGCCGCTCGTCGTCATCGGCCTGGCGGTTTCGGTGCCGGTCATCATTTGGGGCAGCAGGCTCATCCAGGCCGCCCTTTCCAAATTTCCGCTTCTCATTTACGCAGGGAGCGGACTCCTTGCATACACTGGCGGTGAAATGATCGTCAGGGAGCAGGAACTGTCATCCTTTATGGCCAGACACAGCACGCTTGAAATGCTGTTCCCCGTCCTTGCGGTTATTTTTGTCATTTTGGCCAGCATTTATTACGAACAGACGATTGAAAAGCATTAAAAAGAAGGCTGAATGATTCAGCCTTCTTTCATTTCACCTTAGGCCGGCCTTAGTTTGCCAGACGCTGCGCTTCTCTTAATTGGAATGTACGGACTTTGCGCGGAAGGAAACGGCGGATTTCATCTTCGTTGTATCCGACTTGCAAGCGTTTTTCGTCGATGATAATCGGACGGCGCAAGAGTCCGGGATGTTCATTGATCAGCTGATACAGCTCTTGAAGCGGCATCGTTTCAAGGTTGACGTTCAGCTTTTGGAATACTTTGGAACGGGTTGAAATGATCTCATCTGTTCCGTCTTCCGTCATCCGCAAAATTTCTTTTATTTCATCAATTGATAATGGTTCTGAAAAAATATTTCTTTCTTGAAACGGAATATCGTGCTCTTCCAGCCATGCGCGCGCCTTTCTGCAAGACGTACAGCTTGGTGATGTATATAATGTAACCATAATTCTTCACTCCTTGGAAAGTAGAATGAAATCAGCTTATTCTTAAATTGAAATAACTCTAAAGAAGTAATCTTTATAGAGTATTATACTATAAAAAAGTAAGTGTGAACAGTATGCAATAGAAATTTTTTGACAATCCTGCGACATTTCTTTTTTTAGCCGGATTTCATTCTCATTTAGTTTAATTCATCGAAAATGTTTTTCTGCTTTTCCTCGTCAATGATCTTCAGGACATCATCCACGTGTTCGAACGATTCTCCATACCATTTTTCGTCTTTGTATGTATGGATCTTTTCGTACGTTTTTTTCATGGCTTCAAATACTTCTTCTTCTGTGTTCGATTTCGGAGACCAGTAGAGGATCTCCATTTTGTTTACTTTGCCGGTAGCCAAGGACCGGCGCCGGTAGCCGATTGACTCAGCGTGTTTAAAGTTTTCCTTTTGATAAAATTTGAGCCGCTTCGCCGTATCAGCATCATCTTCATCAACAGGTTCGACCTCAAGGAGGATCGGTTTGTTTTTCTTTTTAAGATCCTCTATCAGTTTTGAACCGAGCCCCTGGCCCCTTGCATCCTTTGAAACGAATAAATAGTCAATGAAAATAAAGGAATCAAACTCGGCATACATCAAGACGTGATGCCTGCCTTCTTCTTTATGGTATATGTCGTCTCGTTCCTTTAATAATGCTTCCATATGCTCTTTCGACTTCATTTCTTCAACGGGAAAATACTCGCTGAGCTTCTCATACCAGTTCATTCATTTACTCCTTATGGCTGTTCTTTTATGATTCACACCTTAGATATACCCGCTTTCTCATAAAATTAAACAAACCTTCTGGAGCAAAGCAGCATGTTGCGCTTACATATACTAAGACGGATGTTCGGCCCGAAAGTTTCAGTTTTTTTTCGCAAAAAAGAAGACAGCCTGCCTCGGCTGTCTCATAAGCTTTTATTTGGACTGATACGCTGCAAATTCTTCCTCTGAACACATTACAAAATGCCCGGGCTTCACTTCGCGAAGCTCCATCTGTTCACCGTCTCTCAGCTTGTGAACCGACGGATCGTACGTTTTTCTCACCCGTGTGCGCTCATAATCCGGATCCGGAAGAGGAATCGCAGAAAGCAGCGACTGTGTATAAGGATGAAGCGGATTTTCGTATAATTCCTCGGCTGGCGCAAGTTCAACGAGCTTCCCGAAATACATGACGCCGATCCGGTCGCTGATGTATTTCACCATCGATAAATCGTGGGCGATGAATAAATATGTCAATCCTCTCTCCTTTTGCAGATCCTTCATCAAGTTGACGACCTGAGCCTGGATGGACACGTCAAGCGCGGAGATCGGCTCATCGGCAATGATGAATTCAGGTTCAACAGCAAGCGCTCTTGCGATGCCGATCCGCTGTCGCTGGCCGCCGGAAAATTCGTGCGGATAGCGGTTGGCGTGCTCTTCATTCAAGCCGACCAGCTTCAAAAGCTCGTGAACCCTTGCAAGGCGCTCCTGCTTCGTTTTTGCCAAGCCGTGAATGTCGATCCCTTCGGCGACGATATCGGCCACCGTCATCCTCGGATTTAATGAAGCGTACGGGTCCTGAAAGATCATTTGCATTTTCCGGTTGAACTCGAGAAGATCTTTGGCGGACTTTTTGCCGTGCACATTCTTTCCTTTAAACAGCACCTCACCCGAAGTCGCTTCATATAACCTGATGATCGTCCGTCCTGTCGTCGACTTTCCGCAGCCAGATTCTCCGACAAGGCCGAGCGTTTCTCCTTTGTAGATGTCAAACGTGATTCCGTCTACAGCCTTTACCGTTCCTTTAGGCGTTGAGAAGTGCTGTTTTAAGTTCTTGATTTCGAGCAGTTTTTCTGCCATATCATTCACCTTCTTTCACTTGAACCGGTTTTTCGTATTGATTTTTAAACTCCCGCATTTTGCTTTTGACAGCCGCAGGCGGTTCAACCTTTGGCGCATCCGGATGCAGTAGCCACGATTTCACATAATGCGTATCAGATACTTTAAACATCGGCGGTTCCTGTTCAAAATCGATTTTCATTGCATAGGGACTTCTTAATGCAAACGCGTCGCCTTTCGGCGGATTCGTCAGATCAGGCGGAGAGCCCGGTATTGCCATCAATTCTTCATCCCCGTCATTGTCAAGGCTCGGCATTGAAGCTAAAAGCCCCCATGTGTAAGGATGCTTCGGATTGTAGAAAATTTCGTCAACCGTTCCAATCTCTACAATCTGTCCGGCATACATAACGGCTACCCGGTCGGCTACGTTGGCGACAACTCCGAGATCGTGCGTGATAAAAATGATCGATGTTTCGATCTTTTTCTGCAATTCTTTCATCAGTTCCAAAATTTGCGCCTGAATCGTCACATCAAGGGCCGTCGTCGGTTCGTCCGCGATCAACAGCTTCGGGTTGGCGGCAAGCGCCATCGCAATGACGACCCGCTGCCTCATTCCCCCGCTGAATTCGTGCGGATATTGATTTACGCGGCGTTCAGGCATCGGAATTCCGACAAGGCTGAGCAGTTCTACCGCACGTTTATTCGCATCTTCCTTGGAAATATTCTCGTGTTTAAACAAAACCTCTGTTATCTGGCGGCCGACTTTCATCGTCGGATTCAACGATGTCATCGGGTCTTGAAAGATCATGCCGATCTCTTTGCCGCGGATCGACTGCATCTCTTTTTCCGATTTCGGCACCAAATCCTGTCCGTCAAATAAAATCTGTCCGCTCTTAAAATAGCCCGGAGGCATCGGTATCAGCTTCATGATCGCCTGTGAAGTGACGCTTTTTCCAGATCCGGATTCCCCGACGATCGCAAGCGTCTCCCCTTTGTCAACGTGAAAGTTGACACCGCGGATGGCCTGGACTTCTCCGGCGTATGTTTTAAAAGAAATGGCTAAATCTTTCACCTCAAGTAAGTGTTTCATCTTTCTCACTCCTTTATTTACGCAGCTTCGGATCTAAAGCGTCGCGCAATCCGTCGCCGATAACGTTGAATGCAAACATGGTCAGGCAGATAAATGTAGCCGGGAAGAACAAACGCCAAGGATAATATTCCAGGCCCTGCACGCCGTCTGTCGCCATCGTCCCCCAGCTTGCCAGCGGCTGCGGGACGCCGAGGCCAAGATAGCTTAAGAACGCTTCATAGAAAATCGCAGTAGGGACGGTCAATGTCATCGTCACCAAAATCGGGCTCATAATGTTTGGAAGCAGGTGTTTTCTGATGATGCGCGAGTTTTTCGCACCCAATGTTCTTGAAGCGAGAACGAATTCCTGATTTTTAAGCTGGAGCACCTGTCCGCGCACGATTCTCGCCATATTGATCCATCCTGTAATGACCATTGCGAGGATCATCGTGATTAACCCTTTTCCCATGACGACGAGAAGAAGGATCGTCATCAATAAGGAAGGAATCGCCCATAAGATGTCCGCGATTCTCATCATGATTTCGTCAGTGCGTCCGCCTCTGATGCCTGAAATCGCACCCCAGATGACGCCGATCAAAACGTCGATCAGCGCGGCGGCAAGACCGATTGTCAGCGAGATGCGGGCTCCGACCCATGTGCGGACAAACACGTCCCTGCCGAGGTCATCGGTGCCAAACCAGTGCTCTCCGCTCGGCGGTTTGTTCGCATTGGTCAAATTCGTTTCATCATAATGAAAGCTTGAAAACACCGGCGCAAAGATGGCCATCAGCGCGATGAGAATGAGAACGATAAGGCCGCACATCGCAAGCTTGTTTTCTTTAAATCTCAAAAACACGTCCGTCCAAAAAGAAAGGTTTTTCTTGGAGATTTTCTCCGCTTCGCTATGGTCGACAGCTGCAGGTTCAAACATGTCTTTAGGTATTTGCTGCATCCTTTTACTCCCCTTTCTTAGCGCCAAACAGTTTGATGCGCGGATCGATTAAGCCGTATAAAATATCAACAATGAGGACGCAAAGCAGTAAGATCGCGCCGAAAAACACAGTGACGCCCATGATAACCGTATAATCGCGGTTCGTGATGCTTGTGACGAAGTGCATGCCGAGTCCCGGTATGCCGAAGATTTTTTCAACGACAAACGTCCCGGTCAAAATAGATGCTGCCATCGGTCCCATATATGTAACAACCGGCATGATCGCGTTCCGTATCGCATGCTTGACGGTAATGGCTGCAGTGCTTAGACCTTTCGCCTTCGCCGTACGTATGTAATCGCTGCTAAGTACTTCGAGCATGCTTGAACGCGTCAGCCGGGCGATAAACGCCATCGGCATTGAAGATACGGCGATCGCCGGCAGAACGGTGTGGCCCCATGATTCCCATTGTGCGACAGGGAACACGCCAAGCTTCATCGCCAGTACATACTGCAGAAGCGCGGCCATGATAAAGTTCGGCACAGAGATGCCGATGACAGCGATAATCATCGCTGTATAATCCTGCCACTTATTCCGCTTCAGCGCTGCAATAACGCCAAATAACACGCCGAAAGCAAGCGCGAGACAAATCGCTTCCATTCCCAGTGTAAAAGAAATCGGAAAACCGGAGTTGATCAGTTCGTTCACGGTTTGTCCTTTGTATTTAAATGATGGCCCGAAATCCCACTTCATCACTGACACCAAATAGTCGAGATATTGTTTAAAGAGGGGCTGGTCTAAACCATAGTATGAATTGAGGCTGGCTTCGATTGCAGGAGGAAGCTTCTTCTCGCCTGAAAATGGCCCGCCAGGTATGGATCTCATCAGGAAGAAGGTAGCAGTGACAATCACCCATAGAGAAATCAGCATATAAACGAGACGACGGCCTAAAAATTTAATCATGTTTACACACCTCCGAATTTTCAGTCTATTAAACTCTTATCATAAATAAAAGTATATGGGGGAAAATCCTTTAGAGCCCCCATATACTTTTTGATGCAGTTTTATTCAAAATGCGCAGTTTTGAAATAGAGTTCTCCTGTCCCTGTCAAAACAAAGCCTTTTAAGCTTTTATCGTGCATGTAAGGCATCGTGTAGAAGTAGATCGGAGCGATCGGCATTTCATCCATCAGGATGCCTTCGGCTTGTTTCATCAGCTCGATGCGCTTTTGCTCATCCGTTTCGGTTGAAGCTTTTGAGAGAAGCTCTTTATATTGGGCGTTTTCCCAGTTTGTATCGTTGTTTCCGCCTTCTTTATCCCGGTATGTTTCAAGGAAGTTCATGCCGTCGTTAAAGTCGGCGATCCAGCCCATTCGGCCGATTTGATAGTTGCCTGTATGAAGCTTATCGATATAAACGTTCCACTCTTCATTGCCCAATTCAACTTTAACGCCTAAATCCTTGTTCCACATTTCCTGAACGGCTTGAGCGATTTTTTGATGGGCTTCATCCGTGTTGTAAGAAAGCGTGATTTTCGGTAGATCTGACGCCTTTTTAAGGCCCAGCTCTTTTAAGCCTTTTTTCAGATATTCTTTTGCTTTTGCAACATCATGGTCTTTGTAGTATGGTTTGTTTGACTCAAATCCTGTGACTGCCGGAGGTACGAATCCGGTCGCCGGAATCTGCTCAGCCTGTGTGATGTTTTTGACGATCGCTTCGCGGTTGATCGCATATGTCAGAGCTTTGCGGATATTGGCATTGTTCAGCGGCGCTGCTTCTGTGTTGAATTTATAAATGTACACCGCTGCGAACGGATCAATGTTTAAGCCTTCTTTTTTAAGGCTTGGGATCGCATCCGTCGGAATCTCGTCAAGAGGCTGTCCTACGAAGTCAATCTCGCCTTTTTTATACATGTTCAGGCCTGTGTTAGGGTCGTTGACCATCGCCATGTTAATCTTTTTCAGTTTTACGGAATCTTTATCCCAGTACTGGTCGTTTTTCTCCAGTACGATGTTCCCGCTGTGCTTCCATTCCGTCATTTTGAAAGGTCCGTTGGATACATAATTTTCATCAGCTTTTGTATACCACTTCGGATGTTTCTCGGCGACTTTTTTATTGACCGGCATGTAAGTGTAAAACGCGGTAAGTTCCGTGAAATACGGTGTCGGTTTTTCAAGCTCGACTTTCAACGTCTTGTCATTCACCGCTTTAACGCCGACGTCATCAATCTTTCCTTTGCCTGTGTTAGCCGCTTCACCGCCTTTTAAGTAGTAAAGCTGGTAGGAGTATTGCGATTCGTTTTTCGGGTTAAGCGCCCACTTCCAGGCATACTCAAAGTCCTCGGCTGTTACAGGATCTCCGTTTGACCATTTCGCATCTTTCCGGATTGTAAACGTATATGTTTTCTGGTCTTTGCTGACTTCGATCTTTTCTGCTGCCGCATTGACCGGCTTTCCGTCCTTGCCAATCGTTGTCAACCCTTCGAACGTCTGGCGAAGCACGTTTCCAGAAACCGAATCGTTTGCAAGGCCCGGATTCAATGAAAACGGTTCAGTTTTTATATTGACATTCAATGTATCTTTTCCTTTGCTGTCTTTCTTGCCGCCGTCTCCAGAGCTTGAGCTGAAACCGCAAGCGCTCAAAACGAGGGTGAACATAAGCAGTAAACTGATAAATGATAAACGCTTCTTCAAGAGAAACCCCCCTATGTTGATATTTTTTTAGTTCCTTACTCCTTAACATTCAGATTTATCATAAAAAAGTAATAGGCCCACTTGCCATACTTTTTCTTCTGTTTCGTCTTTTCTGAATATTTATTATGTAAAGAACCTGTAACACCGAAGTGAACAAATTCATTATAATTAATAGAATAATTTATTGCAATATTAATTTTCAATTATTTTTTTATTCAAACAATTCGCGTTTGTCAGCTTTTCTGCCAAAGTTCTTAAGACACTTCTCTGTTTTAAAGCATAACATCGTTAAAATCAAAAGCTGCTTAATCCTGACAGAATCGTTTTTTACATATAACAATCTCCACACACAATAAATAACGTCCGGCCATTAAGCAAACGTTTTTCATCGCTTTCATAAGATTCTTTATTTAACACTGGTGACTTTTATTTCAAATTTATATATAATAAAATTATGAATTAAATGCTTTGAAAAAGAAGAGTACACATTTCTCCCCATTTAAAGAGAGTCCGCGTTGCTGGGAGCGGATAATGGCGAATGTGGAATGGGCTTTGGAGCAGCTGACCGAACGGTTTTCAAGTAGGCTCAGACGGAGAAGGCTTCGTTAACAACGTCTAAAGTGATTTCATTTTGTCCATAATGAAATAATCAGGGTGGCACCGCGGTTCATTCGTCCCTTTTTTTAGGGAAGAGTGGGCCTTTTTATTTTGAAACGAAAAGAGGGATTCACATGAAAACGATATTTTCCGGAATTCAGCCGAGCGGCTCCGTTACGCTTGGCAACTACATCGGAGCGATGAAACAATTCGTCGAGCTGCAGGATGACTACAACTGCTATTTCTGCATCGTTGACCAGCATGCGATCACAGTTCCGCAGGACCGCCTCAAGCTGAGAAAAAACATCCGCAACCTGGCCGCTCTTTACTTGGCCATCGGCCTTGATCCAGAAAAGGCGACGCTGTTTATACAGTCTGAGGTGCCTGCGCACGCACAGGCCGGCTGGATGCTGCAGTGCGTCGCCTATATCGGCGAACTCGAGCGCATGACCCAGTTTAAAGACAAATCGGCGGGCAAAGAAGCCGTCGTTGCTGGGCTGTTGACATATCCCCCTTTAATGGCGGCCGATATCCTGCTGTACGGAACAGACGTCGTCCCTGTCGGCGAAGACCAAAAGCAGCATCTTGAACTGACGCGGAATCTGGCTGAGCGCTTCAACAAAAAATACAATGACATCTTTACGGTGCCTGAAGTAAAAATTCCGAAGGTCGGCGCCCGCATTATGTCGCTGGCCGATCCGCTCAAAAAAATGAGCAAGTCTGATCCGAATCAAAAGGCGTTCATCACATTGCTTGACGAGCCAAAACAGCTGGAGAAAAAAATCAAAAGCGCCGTCACCGATTCAGACGGAATCGTCAAATACGATAAGGAAAACAAGCCGGGAGTGTCCAACCTGCTGACGATCTATTCGATCCTTGGACAAGTCTCCATCGAAGAGCTCGAAGCAAAGTACGACGGCAAAGGCTACGGCGAATTTAAAACCGATCTTGCCGAAGTCGTGGTCAATGCGCTGTCACCGATTCAGGACCGGTACTACGAACTGATCGAATCAGAGGAATTGGACCGGATTCTCGACGAAGGCGCAGAGCGCGCAAACAAAGCGGCAAACAAAATGCTGAAAAAAATGGAGAACGCGATGGGCCTCGGCCGCAAAAAACGCTAACAACAAAACCACTTTCCCTTGCCATGGAAAGTGGTTTCTCGTTTATTCAAAAGCTTTTTCTTTTCTAATAAAATGTCGCTAAAAACAAACGAAAAAGGCCATCGGCACGCTCGACAGCCTCTCTGCTTATGATTTAGTTGACTTTAGACTCATTTTCAATTTCCCACAGTTTTTCAAAAAACGGCTGCCCTTTTATCAAATTCTCGCAAAAGTCCCGGTGTTTATCAGACCAGCCGTCGATCGTTTCATTGAAAAGCATGTCCCAGATTTCTTCAAATGTCATCCGTTTAATCTGCTCATACATATACGGATTCCATTCCGTGTACCAGTAGGCAATCTCAGCGCGGTTTTTGAGGCCTTTCAGCTGATCAAGCGCCATGAACAAAAGCTGCTTGAGCTGGCGTTCCTTTCTTGTTAGTCCTCTGACATGCTCCGGTGATAATGATAGAATGTGGTATTCTTTGGAAGATTGCAGCTTTTCCTGCGAAAATTCGTATTCCTTCGCCTCGACGTCCTTTACCATTTCGTACACAAGCTGCTCTTGCCTTGGAATGAGGCGGCTTTTTCTGACCGGTATTGAATAGCCGGCCGTATCAACCGCGAGAATTCCGATGCCGTCCGTTACAACGAAGCAGTGGTCAAGCTGTGTCCGTTCGTGATTTTTGCGGATATACGCTTTTTGATGGACATCGTTTAACAATTCCGCCGGAAGCTCTGACAGGTCATTTTCTATGTAGTGAAACAGAACGGACGAAACCCTTAACAAAGGCACCTGGTCAAGCAGTTCAACACTGTCTTCCTTCCGCCATTCGTGAAAGTGGCAGACATTGTAGCCGTTTTCTTCTCCCTCAAACCAATTCACCCACACATCATGAAGAAATAACATTTCTAACCCCTCACTTTTATAAAAACTGTTGTCCACAGTATAGGCAAGGAGAAGAGAATTTATTCCATCAGGCAAAGATTATGGCAGAACGAATCAGCAAAAAACCGGGGTAAAATCCCCGGCTTCGTTCATTTGATATTCTTCGGATCAAGCGCATCGCGCAGTCCGTCGCCGACAAAGTTAAAGCATAATACAGTGAGTAAAATCATGAGTCCCGGGAACAGCGGATACCACCACGCCTGAATCATAATCGTGAAATTTTGCGCATCCTGGAGCATGTTTCCCCAGCTCGCCATCGGCGGCTGAACACCGAAGCCGAGGTAGCTGAGCGCCGACTCCGAAAGAATGACCGTTCCGACGGATAATGTGGCAGCAACGATAATCGGTCCCATCGCATTCGGCAAGATATGGGAGAAAATGATCTTGTGGCTCCTTGTTCCGATCGTTTTTGCAGCGAGAACGAATTCCCTCGACCTCAAGGATAAAAATTCACCGCGGACGAGCCGCGCCGTCGTCGTCCACCTCGTCAAGGCGAAGATTAAAATCAGCTTGTCAATGCCCGGCTGAAAAATCGTCACCAGCGTAATCAAGAGGAAGATGTCGGGTATCGACAAAATGATGTCGACGAGCCGCATCATGATGGCATCAATGATTCCGCCGAAATAGCCGGCTACGGCGCCGACCACGGTGCCGATGGTAATGGAACCGAGCACAGAAGCGAAGCCGACGAGAAGCGATACTTGGGCGCCGTACAGCAAACGGCTGAAAATGTCGCGTCCGAACTTGTCCGTTCCCATCAGATGTTCAGCGCTCGGAGGTTTCAGCTTGTTCAGCAGATTCTGCTGCTCCGGCGGATACGGAGCGATCAGCGGCGCAAACAGAGCCGACAAGATTATGATGGATAATATAATTCCGCTGATCACCGCCAGCTTGTTTTTGAAAAACTTTTCAAAGAAGATTTTTGTCATCGTTTCCGGCTTCGGCGCGACATTTTCCTGAAGCCTGATCTCCGGTGAAGGCGCCGGTGAGTTTGGCTGTGTCATGACCTTAGTCCCCCTCCTTTAATACTCAATTCGCGGATCGACGATTGCGTACAAAATATCGGCAATTAAATTTCCGATGACGACCAGCACGGCAGATATGACGGTCATGGCCATGATGACCGGATAATCTCTTTGGAAAGCGGAATCGACAAACAGCTTTCCGAGGCCCGGCCAGCTGAAAATCTGTTCGGTTACGACGGCTCCGCCGATAAAGGAAGGAATCATCAGTCCAAAAATCGTGATCACCGGCAGCAGTCCGTTTCGGAGTCCGTGCTTGTACACGACCCGGTTTTCTTTAAACCCTTTCGCTCTGGCCGTCCGCATGTAGTCCTGCCTGAGCACATCGAGCATGCTTGACCTCGTATAGCGCGTGAGTCCCGCCATATCAGCGGTTGCGAGTACGAAAGCGGGCAGAATCAAGTGATGAATGCGGTCCCACAAGCTGAAATCTGAATTGATCGTCATGACGCCGCCTGTCGGAAACCAGCCTAAATTGACGGCAAGAAACATAATCAGGATTAATCCAAGCCAAAAATTCGGGACGGCAAGTCCGATAAACGATGTAAATGTAATCCCGTAATCAAGCTTTGAGTACGGCCGCCTCGCTGAAAGCACCCCGAACGGAATCGAGATGAGAAGCGCGAGAATGGTCGAAACAAGCATCAATAAAAGCGTGTTCGGAAGCCTTGCAAGTATCAGTTCGGTAACAGGCATCCCTTTTCTGACGATTGAGGTGCCGAAATCCCCCTGAACCATGTTTCCGAGCCACTTCAAATATTGAATGTGCTCAGGCTCGTTCAAGCCGTATTTCTCGATGAATTTTTCCCGGTCTGCCGCACTGATCGTCGGGTCCATCATTAATGCCATCGGATCCCCCGGGGCGGCTTTCATAATGGCGAATGACAAAATGGTAATCCCAAGCAAGATCGGAATCGACATGAGCGTCCTGCGAATGATATATGTAACCATTTTTGATCCCCTTTTTGATTAATTTCTTAAAATGAAGGGGAAGGAAGCATCTTGAAAACCTCCCTCCCCTTAAGGGAATTTCCTTTATTTTTGATCCAGCCACCAGTTTTCGGCTTTATAGAAATCTTCCTTCGGATGGAAAACAAAGCCTTTCATGTTGGCCGGCATCGCTCTGTGGTAATTCGTGTAGTACAGGAACGTGTACGGCTGATCTTCCGCCAATATTTTGTAGATGTCTTCATACGCCTTTTTATAATCTTCACGGTCTTTCAGCGTTTTGGCCTTGTCGAGCAGCTTATCAAGCTCTTTATTTTGATACCACACATAGTTCAGCCCTTTTTCCGCTTCTTTCGAATGGAAAATATTGCTTTGGTCAGGGAATGTGGCTAAGCTCCAGCCCATGATCATCGCGTCAAAATCCCAATTCGGCGGATTCATCTGTTCGATCAACGCGCTCCACTCGACGATTTGCGGCTTTGCCTCAATGCCGATTTCCTTCAATTGCTGCTGAACGACAACCACGAGGTCTTCCCTCGTCTTATTGCCCTGGTTTGTTTTGAGGACGAAGGAGAATTTTTTGCCGTCTTTGTCTAAAATGCCGTCGCCGTCCGTATCAGACCAGCCGGCTTCCTTCAGCATTTTCTTCGCTTTTTCAGGGTCGTGGTTAAACGTTTTAATCCCTGCTTCATTGTCCGGATAATTCCATGACAGCGGGCTTTCAGGAATGTTGGCGATTTTTCCGTCTCCGTCAAGAACCTGGTCGACCATCGCCTGGCGGTCGAGGGCATATGTCAGCGCCTGGCGGACCTTCTTGTCTTTAAAGAGCTCGTTCTTTTCATTCCAGCCGATGTACGTATAGTTCAAGCCCAAATCTGTGTCGATTTTTACATTATTAAATTTTTCCGCGGTTTTATAGTCAGGTCCCGGCGTAATGACTAAATAATCGATATCTCCGGCTTGAAGCTGAGACAGCGCCGCATTGGAATCCGGGATGATTTTATACGTGATCGAGTCTAAATGCGCACGTCCCGCGAAATAATCGTCAAATGCTTCAACTTTGACATATTGCCCCTGTTTCCATTCTTTGAATTTAAACGGTCCGGTTCCGATCGGCTTTTTCCGGTTGAATTCATGCTCGCCGAGCTCGCTGATCGGGACGTCCTTCAAGATATGCTTCGGCAGGATGCCGTAGCTCGTCATCGTCACATTGTAAAAATAAGGGTCCGGATGCTTCAGCTTAAACTCGACTTCATATTTTCCTTTTTTCGTGACGGATTTGAGCACTTCAAAGTTTGAGCCGCGCTCCCCGACATAGTCTTTGCTCATCGGAATGCTGTACGTAAATACAACGTCATCGGCGGTCATTTCCTTGCCGTCATGGAACTTGACGCCTTTTTTGAGCTTGACGTCAAACGTCAGGCCGTCCTCGGACTCCTTCACATCCTCGGCAAGCTGTTTCTCGACTTCCAGCTTTTCATTGACATCCAATAAAGTATTATAGAGAAGCCTTTCAATATCAGAGCTGGCCGTATCTGTTGAATACAGCGAGTTAAACAGCGTCGGCTCCCCCGTTGATCCGGCGATCAGGTCTCCGCCCTGCTGCGGTTTGCCGTCAGATTTGCCTTCCTTCTGCTCCCCTCCGACTTCGCCGCTGTTGCAGGCCGAAAGAAAGACCGACAAGATCAGCAGCAGGCTTAAAATCGAAAATCCGGTTTTTTTGCGTATCTTCATTTTACGAATTCCCCCTTTTTAAACTGTTGTTTTTTCCGAGCCGAACGGGCCCCGTTTTTGAAGAAGGCATTCCCCCTCTCAAGGATTAAATATGTAACGGCCGTCCCCTTTATTCGTAAAGGTGGCATGCCACGAAATGGTTTGTTTTGACTTCCTTGAAAGCGGGCACCTTTTCCGCGCACTCCGGTTTTGCAGCCGGGCATCTCGTATGAAAGACGCAGCCGCGCGGCGGATTGGCCGGGTTCGGAAGCTCCCCTTTCAAAACGATCCGCTCCCGCTTTGCGCGCCCTTTCTTTCGCGTAACCGGAACGGCGGAGAGCAGCGCCTGTGTGTAAGGATGAAGCGGATTGTCATACAGCTCGTGCTTATCTGCCAGCTCCATCATTTTGCCGAGGTACATCACGCCGACTCTGTCGCTGATGTGGCGGACGACGCTCAAATCATGTGAGATAAACAGATAGGTCAGATTAAATTCTTCCTGAAGCTCTTCCATCAGGTTAATGACCTGGGCCTGGATCGACACGTCCAAAGCCGAAACCGGTTCATCCGCGATGATGAGCTCCGGATTGAGCGCAAGGGCCCGCGCGATGCCGATTCTCTGGCGCTGCCCGCCGGAAAACTCGTGCGGATAGCGGTTTGCAAAAGACGGGTGCAGCCCGACTTTTTCCAAAAGTTCTTCGACTCTTTCGTTGCGTTCTTTGAAGTTGTACATACGATGTGTGTTAAAAGGCTCTTTGATGATGGATCGCAATGTCTTTCTCGGATTCAGTGAAGCAAACGGGTCCTGAAACACCATTTGAATATTTTTGCGGATGCTTTTTCTTAAACTTTCTTCTGACAAATTTGAAATATCCCGGCCTTTGTAAAGGATTTGCCCTGCTGTCGGTTTATAGAGGCGGATCATCGTCCGGCCGGCTGTCGATTTCCCGCATCCCGATTCTCCGACGATCCCGAGCGTTTCGCCGCGCTTCAGCGAAAAGCTGAGCCCGTCAACCGCTTTGACATCGCCGATCTTTTTCTGGAATATCCCCGAGCGGATCGGAAAGTATTTTTTGACGTCTATGAGCTCTAAAAGGGATTCATCATGTTCCACATCCCTCGCCTGCTGCAGGTTTTCCGCTGTTGCAGTCATCTCCTCATTTCCCCTCCTCGTATAAGAAACATCTGACGGCCCGTCCGTCGGGCCGGGTTTTCAGATCCGGCTGCAAGCTCCAGCATTTATCCATTGCATTTGGACACCTCGGAGCAAAGCGGCAGCCTGCCGGGAGGTTGTCGGGCGTCGGCACATTCCCCTCGATGGCCGTCAGCTTTTCGATGGAGCCGTCAATGACCGGGATCGAATGCAGGAGCCCCTGTGTATACGGATGGAGAGGGTTGTCAAAAAGTTCGTCAACCGCGGCGTTTTCTACGACTTGTCCGCAATACATGACGATCACGCGGTCGGCGATTTCAGAAACGACGCCGAGATCATGGGTAATAAGCAGAATCGAAGTGCCGAATTTGTCGCACAAATCTTTCATCAGCTCGAGCACCTGAGCCTGGATCGTGACATCGAGCGCGGTCGTCGGTTCATCGGCGATGAGCAGCTTCGGATTGCAGCTGAGGGCGATCGCGATCATCACCCGCTGCCGCATCCCTCCTGACAAACGGTGCGGATAGTCCTTCATCAGCTGTTCGGCTCTCGAAAATCCGACCAGCTTCAGCAGTTCCACCGCCTTTTTGTCAGCTTCCTTTTTTGATAGTTTTTTATGATAGATGAGGACCTCCGTGATCTGCTCGCCGATCGTCAGCACAGGGTTCAGGGATGTCATCGGCTCCTGAAAAATCATGGAGATATCGTTTCCGCGAATCTTGCATAACTCATGTTCTTTGTATGTAACGAGATCCCGGCCTTCCAGCTTGATGGAACCGTTCATGATCTTTCCGCCGGAGCTCCCGACAAGTCCCATGATCGATAAAGAAGTGATGCTTTTTCCTGATCCAGATTCTCCGACCAGTGCAACGGTCTCCCCTTTTTCGATCGAAAAATCAACTCCGTCAACCGCAGGTATGGGCTGTTTTTTTCTGAAAAAGTAAGTTTTTAAGTCACTGACTTCCAGCAATGCGCTCATCCGGATTCCCCTTCCATAGACCAGAAGTTAAATATGATTGAAAACTAATATAAATTCCTTTCGATAAGACTGAATTATCTTAAAATTTTATAGTTGTATATTATTACATAATCATTACAAAATCAAGGAATTTTTAGATGTTTTGTCATAATATTAATTTATTGTCAATTTTTTAATGTATTAAAGCATTGGAACTATAAAGTCTTCGGCCGGCAGGGATAGCACATCGGCAACCTTTAATTTTTTGCTGGATAAATATTTTTTTACGATATTGTAGCCGACGGCATATCCAAGCATATCAGGATAATAACCTTTTCCAAATAAAATGTTGGGGAACAACCGGCCATCTTGCCGGCGCAGCCCGAAATAAGGCCGAATCAGTCGATTTTGAAAATGTTCGAGCTGTTTTTCCGAATAAAACGACGTCCACCCGGCTATCTCCGACTCTCCAAATCTTTCATAAACAGCGTTTTCCGCCAATCCTTCAAGAACGATTGTATCAAGAAGCGTCACATCTTTTTCCTCTTTCGGCATATTTTCTAACCGGCAAACGTGATTGTATTCGTGAGTCATGACCGCTGATATGGAGGAAGAAGAAATATGCGTCGAAAGAAACAAAAATAATTTATCGCGAAAAGCAAGCCCGGATTTGGAGCCGAATTCGGCCCTGATTTTCCGGTTTCTTTCGTCGACAGGGAGGATGATGATCGGAACGTCCGGGCCGTTCCAGCGTTTCTTTAACAGCCGCTCCTCCTTTTTCACATGCTGGAATACGCCTTTTTCCCTGAGCCCCTTCATCGTCTTCTGCCCGTCTGACCAATAGCGGAGCATGCCATGGGATTGAAGGTGGCTGATCAAGGACATGCTTTGGTTCGATTTCGCCCCTTTGAAATACGGAAGAAGACAAAGAGACAGTTCCCGCATGGATGAAGCTTTTTCATACCATTCATAAGTTTGTTCGACACTCATCCGGATCACTCCTTTCACCTGTATGGTATGCAGGCGAAAAAAAAACGGCTACCATTTGACATGGCAGCCGTTTTTGATACGGTTGTTATTCATATTTTTTAAAGATAAGCGTCGCGTTATGTCCGCCGAAGCCGAGCGAATTGCTGAGCACGACATCCACGTTCTGGCGGCGCGCTTTGTCCGGAACATAGTCCAGATCGCAGTCTTCATCAGGCGTTTCGATATTGATTGTCGGAGGGATGATTCCGTCTTTAATCGCAAGCACTGAGAAAATCGCTTCGATTCCT
Source organism: Bacillus sp. JJ675 (assembly GCF_036963165.1). NCBI lineage: Bacteria > Bacillati > Bacillota > Bacilli > Caryophanales > Bacillaceae > Bacillus > Bacillus sp. JJ675. The sequence continues at coordinate 55,365 of NZ_JBALMR010000008.1, forward strand.
CCGGCAGCGCCGAGCAGGTGCCCTGTCATCGATTTCGTTGAGCTGACAGCAAGCTTGTACGCATGCTCTCCGAAAACTTCTTTGATCGCGATCGTTTCAAACTTGTCATTGTACGGCGTGCTTGTTCCGTGTGCATTGATGTAGTCAATCTGTTCAGGCGACATGCCGGCGTCTTTGATCGCTTCTTTCATCGCTCTGACGCCGCCTTCTCCGTTTGGCGCAGGAGCAGTGATGTGGTACGCGTCCCCTGTTGAACCGTAGCCGACGACTTCGGCGTAAATGTCCGCTCCCCTGCTTAATGCATGCTCAAGCTCTTCGAGAACGACGATTCCCGCTCCTTCTCCCATGACGAAACCGTCTCTGTTTTTGTCGAACGGACGGCTTGCCGTTTTCGGATCCGGATTCGTGGAAAGCGCTTTGTTTGCGGAAAAGCCCGCGAAGGACATTCTTGTAAGCGGCGCTTCCGTTCCCCCGGTGATCATGACATCCGCGTCACCGCGCTGGATGACTTTAAATGCATCACCGATCGAGTTCGTCCCTGTCGCGCACGCCGTAACCGTACACGAATTGACACCTTTTGCGCCGAGCGCGATGGAAACCTGGCCTGTCGCCATATCCGGGATCATCATCGGTACGAAAAACGGACTGACCCGTCTCGGCCCTTTTGTCAAAAACGTTTCAAACTGCTGTTCAAGCGTTTCAAGTCCGCCGATGCCGGAACCGATCCAGACGCCGATTCTCGCAGCATTTTTGTCATTAATATCAAGCTTGGCGTCTTCGACCGCCATTTTTGAAGCAACAACGGCATATTGCGTGAACCGGTCCATTTTTCTTGCTTCTTTTTTATCCATATAATCTTCTATATTAAAATCTTTCAGCTCTGCGGCTACTTTTGCAGGGTACTCATCCGCGTCAACCCGCGTGATCGGGCCGACTCCGGAAACCCCGTTAACCGCGTTGTTCCAGCTCGTTTTGACGTCATTACCAAGAGGTGATAAAGCTCCTAATCCGGTAATGACTACTCTTTTCCTATTCATAAGTTGCACCTCACCTTTCTTCTAGCGGCCCCAGCGCATGGCGATGGCTCCCCATGTTAACCCTCCGCCAAAACCGACCATTACAATGACGTCTCCGTCTTTTATTTTACCAGCTTCAAGTTCTTCCACAAGAGAAATCGGAATCGAGGCAGCTGACGTGTTTCCGTATTTATGAACCGTTTTGGACATTTTTTCAACCGGAAGCTCCAGGCGTTCCCGAGCGGCTTCCATAATCCTGATGTTCGCCTGATGCGGGACAAGAAAGTCGACATCCTCTTTTGTTAATCCGGCTTTTTCAATGACGTTTACGCTCGATTCTCCCATTTGGCGGACGGCGAATTTGAACACTTCTCTGCCATTCATGATTGTATGATCTTTCTCGTCCAGGTACAAGTGCTTCCCGCCTCTTCCGTCAGCGCCGAGCTCAAACGACAGAATGCCTCTGTCATCGCTGACAGGTCCGACGACTGCAGCGCCTGCTCCGTCTCCGAATAAAACGCATGTGTTGCGGTCATCCCAGTCGGTGATGCCGGAAAGTTTTTCGGCGCCGATGACCAGAACGTGTTTATACGTTTCCGCTTCAATAAACTGTTTGGCTGTGACAAGACCGTACATGAATCCGGAGCATGCGGCGCTGATATCCATCGCACACGCGTTGAAAGCGCCGAGTTTTTCTTGAATCATGCAGGACACCGTCGGAAATGCCTGATCAGGAGTAACGGTAGCGACGAGAATCATATCAAGGTCTTCCGCCTTTATATTTGCATCCTCCATCGCTTTCTCTGCGGCGGCGACAGCCATGTCTGACGTCATCTCGTCTTCGGCTGCGATTCTTCTTTCTTCTATTCCAGTTCTTGTACGAATCCACTCGTCAGATGTTTCAACCATTTTTTCCAAGTCGGAATTCGTCAGCACCTTTTCAGGGATATACCGGCCAATTCCAATAATTCCAGCTTTCATAGGAAAGACTCCTTTATTCATGATTTTTTCCAACTAATGTTATGAGCAATTATTAGTATCTGGTACTAATCCTACCCTATTTTTTTTTAGTTGGCAATATATTCGTCTAATCTATCAGGCCGTTCCCTTCATATAGTAAAAATATAGAAAGAAAGGGGGCGTAACAGATGGCGGATGACGATTTTTTCACGAAAATGATGTTTGGCTCACATCCGCCGGGCAAACGTGAAGAACAGTCTGAAAAACATGAAGACGGAGAAGACGGGCCTGACGGGACGACGGAAGCGGCGGAAATGACCGAACCTGATTACATGCACATAATGAATCAGATTGGCCAGATCATGGATTCCATTGACGAGCTGAAGCCTGCCTTTAAAGAAATCGGGTCGATGGTAAGCGCCTTGAAAAATAAGATTTCCAAGTAAAAAGCCACTCGATATAAGTGGCTTTTTCGGTCATCTCATGTAGACTACTCGTCTGACCCTGCATCCGCTTTGCCGAGCTCGTATGCTTCTGCCATGACCTTTGTAAACAATGTCATAAACGGCTGAAGCATCTCTGGCGAAAGCTCGATTCCCGCTTTCTCCATCTCTTCTTTTGCTTCCGGTACGTATTTCATGGCAATTTGCAGAAATTCCATCGATTTTTCGTGCTGCACGTAGATCACCTCACGTTTTCATCCGGCAGTTTTCCCGTTTTTTTATATTGTTCAATAAGTCCTTTGATTTTTTTCTGGAAGGCTTGATCGACAACCGGGCTGAATTCGCCCATTTCGATGACGCCGTCCTGAATGTCAAAGACCCGCCGGCCTCCCTTGAGCGTTCCTTTATTGAATTCGCCGGCGATCAGTTCATAAGCTTCGTCAACATGCTGGATGGTGCTCGTCAGGACGACGTTCTCCCCCAGCTCCGACTGGTCGCTTACATAGCCTATGGCGTATAGTCCGTCTTTTTTGATTTGTTCAATGACAGGGACATTATACCCATCTCCCGCCGGATATACAACATCGGCGCCCGCTTTTTTCATTTTTTCGTACTTTTGAACGGCCTTTTCGGAGTCATCCCACTGTCCCACATACTCTGTCATGACCGAAATGTCTGGATTCACATATTTGGCGCCTTCGATAAACCCTTTGACTTCAGGCTGCCAGCTATGCGTTGCAAGTATGCCGAGTTTTCCTGACTTTGATTGGTGTGCGGCGGTCATGCCGCCGAAAAAGCCCATCGCCCTTCCGTCAAAGTCGATGCTGGTCACATTTTTATGCTCGGCTTTGCTGTTAACCAAGACGAAATGAATGCCGGGATAGTCTCCGCTTATACGATTAAACACTTTTTCATATTCGCTTCCATGCCCGAAAATTAAATTGACGCCTTTTTTCTGAAAATCGTCTACGGCCATTTTGATAGCCGCTTCATTATCGATTCCTTCTTTATAATAGACATCGACACCGTAGACAGACTGTATTCTTAATAGTCCTTTATATCCTTTGGTTCCCCATACTTGATCGCTTATTGTATCAGGGACAAGCAACCCGACCTTTTCAATCTTCCCGTTCAGCGATGCTTGTCCGCAGCCGCACATCGCAAGGAGCATCAAAAAAATCACGACAAGCCTGTATACCATGCCCTGTTCAACTCCCTTTCAAAAAAAACCAGCAATTCAAATCTAACTTTATTGTATCCTTTCACGTACAACTAAGGAAGATCTTTCTTATTTTTTGTCGAAAATTGTAGTCATTTGTCTTTTCCATTCCTCGATTTTGGAGGCTGCTTCTTCTTCCGTGATCTGCCGTTTAAATTGCAGCGGTGAAGGGTCTTTTTCCATCATGTACACGGCAAGCTGTGATGCAACATCATCGACGAAAAAGCCGGACTCTCTGCTTTCTTCGTCCTCTTCCCCGGCGTTCCACGGGCCGTACATGTCCGGGAGAACGATCGTTTGAACGCCCTTCTCTTCAGCCTCTTTCTTGACGGCCTCATCTTCTTGATGTTCGTACAGCAATAGAAAAACAGGCGTGTCTTCTGGCAGCTCATCCCGCGCTCTTTCCGGCATCTTCTCAGGATATTGAATAAAAATCTTGTCATAGCCGCTGCCCGCGCCTTGTTCAATCACGCAGAAATGCTGATTTCTCACCAGCCACATCAGCCGTTCTTCAAGGTATAACCGCTTTTTTTCGTCACTTGCTTCTTGCAATTTGACGTCAATGCTGATGCCTTCCTCCATGAGTCGTTCGCAAAATGAAAGGCCGAAGAATTCGTCTGCTCCAATCACCAGTGCTGATTTCATCCTGAAAGACCACCTTTCGATTCAGCTTCTCCCGCCGTTTTGAAAACAGCGAAAAACAGCCCTGAAGACATCGGGCTGCTACTATTCTATTCTCTATAAAACTTTTTCATGCGTTTTGAAAAAGTTCGCGATCGCTGAATAAATGCGGTAGGGATGATCGAACAAATGCAGGGTCAGCCCTACGCGGTGCACGCCTTCCATCTGACGCTCCTCAAACGTTTTGGCGTGCAGCATGTACGGGTATGAAGAACCGTTCAGCTTTTGCCAAATGTGAACAGGCACAAGATTGTGATAAGGTGAAATCGTTTTAAACGGGTAATCTGCAGCTTCCCTTTCTGATATGCCGTAACTGTCTGCAACTTCTTTAATAAACTGCTTGTAAAAAAATTTATTTTCCTTTTCCCTTTTATTATGAGCCTGAAGATCAAGGCAAGGATTCAGCATCGCAGCAGAGCGGATTTGCCCCGGAATCGAGCGGAGGAGTTCGTCAGCCACCAGCGCGCCTGTTCCTTCTGCAAGCAGATGAATTTTTTCGTTTAAAATTTCCTGTTTGAATACATAGTGAATCAGCTGCTTTGCGTATGCAACGGCTTTTTCCGATCCCCAGTGCCTGCCGAACAGATTGCTGTTCACAAGGGTGTACCCCTTGTTTCGCAAACTCGTAAGAAGCTGGTTTCTGCCGTAATGCTGGAGCCAGAAGCTCGATTCTTCCGTGACGAAATGGTTCCGGTCGCCGAAAATAAAGACCGCGAAACCGTTTGGCCTGTAAGGAAGATGAATCACGTTCCATTCTGTATCGAGTTTGAAAAAACGTTCCGTTATTTTCATCACTTGCCTGCCTCCTTCCTGCCGTAATCTGCTCCATTATTTTATGTGGAGCATGCAGCAAACGTATAAGGAAAAGCCCCAGTCTAAATGATGAAAAATAGATTTCGCAACGGAGTGTCTAATATTTCTGAAAAGTGATGTCTTACTCTGCCCTGTTCACTAAAATGCCCTTTCTCGTTTACTTTATGTGTGGTATGATATGCTTTAGAATCGATTGAGAAGGACGAGGTGGAAACGTGAGATTTATCGCAGCTTTTTTTTGGACGTTCCTTTTGACACAAATGGCTTGTTATATTGTCGGAGCCATGAGCGGTGCTGCATACGACTTTAAGCTAAGCTCGACGATGGGTGTCATCATCACCGTTATCGTCATTATACTTGGAGAAATTATGCCTGTTGAAAAGGATGCAGGTCAACATTAAAACCCCGCCTTCAAGGCAGGGTTTTTGCGTTTTTTACGGCTTTCTTTTATATGTCCAAAGGCGGTTGTGGTTGGATGTTTCAGGAAAAAATTCACCGACTTTCAGCTTGATCTGCTGCGGATTTTTGACCATGCTGCCGGTCTCGCCAATCTCCACGTAAACGCCGTTGTTGGGCGCTTTGTGACCCGGGCGAAATTGATGCTGCTGTCCCATATTGCTTCACCCCTTTTTAGAAATATAGTCTGCCCGGTTTTCGCCTTTACATCCGCCTGGTCAAAAAAACTGCTGATCTCATGTGAGATCAGCAGTTTTTTGTTCAGGACAAGAGTGCCTTTAGCAGCGCTTTTTGTACATGAAGACGGTTTTCTGCCTGGTCGAAGACGGCTGAATTCGGTCCGTCGATGACCTCTGCTGCGACTTCTTCGCCGCGGTGCGCAGGAAGGCAGTGCAGAAAGATGTAGTCGGCTTTGGCGCGGGAGACGAGCCGGCTGTTCACTTGGTACGGGGAAAAGATACTCAGGCGTTCTTTCGTTTCCGCTTCCTGGCCCATGCTTGTAAACACGTCTGAATAAACGACATCCGCATCCTGAACGGCTAAAGCCGCGTCATTTGTAATCGTTACGTCAGCGCCCGACTCTTCGGCAAATGCCTTGGCCAGCGCGACAACCTCCTGATTCGGCTCATATCCTTCAGGGGATGCGACCGTAATGTCGCAGCCGACCTTGGCACAGCCGATTAACAGGGAATGTGCGACATTGTTTCCGTCCCCGATATAGGCGGCTTTCAGCCCTTTAAACGTGCCTTTGACTTCCTGAATCGTCAGAAGATCGGCAAGGGCCTGGCATGGATGGAACAGGTCGGTCAAACCGTTGATGACCGGAATATCCGCATGTTCGGCAAGCTCCTCAACTGTTTTGTGTTTAAAGGTGCGGATCATGATCGCGTCCACATATCTCGAGAGCACTTTCGCCGTGTCGGCGATCGTCTCCCCCCGGCCGAGCTGCATGTCTTTGCTGCTTAAAAACAAGGCGTTTCCGCCGAGCTGCGCCATGCCCGCTTCAAAAGAAACCCGCGTTCTCGTCGACGATTTCTCAAAGATCATCGCCAATGTTTTCCCTTGAAAGATGTGCTGGATTTTGTTGTTTTTCATGTCGGCCGCTTCCTGAAGGAGATACAAAATCTCTTCCTTTGAGAAGTCTTTCAGGCTTAAAAAGTCCTTGCCGGACAAATTGATGTTGCTCGTTACAGTAGACATGATTCCACTTCCTTTTTGTATAAGTCCTTAAGCGAGACGGGTGAAGCCGTCCCTGATCCGCTTCCTAAAAAGGCGCGCACCGTCTCTTCTTCCGTCATGACAAAAACGCCGTGTGTGATGGCTTCCATCCGCTCGCGTTTTGCTTCTTTTGAATCCGTCAAATTGATGTGAAGCGCTTTGTCCGACCGCTTGATCCAGTCTTGGAAGCCATCTGTCTGTACGGTGAAGCCCGCTTGTTCGGCAGCGGTTTTCAGCTCATCGCCCGCTTTTAGATAGATGGAGCCTTTTTCTTTCCAGACGCCGGCAAAAATTTTCTTCATCGCGCTTTCCGGATTATATCCGACATACATGCCTTCGCCCGTCGATTTCATTTCAGGCCCGAGCTTCAGATCGACATCCTGGATGGCATGCGACGAAAAGACCGGAAATTTCACGGCGACGCCGTGATGGTTTTGCTTGACGGGAGCGAGCTCCTTTAAGCTCGCCCCGGCAATGAGCTTTGCAGCAAGGGGTATCAGCGGCACGCCCATCACTTTGCTGACGACAGGGACGGTTCGGCTCGCCCTAGGGTTGACTTCAAGGATAAGCAATTCATCCGGGGCACCCGGATCAGCGATAAATTGAATATTCATAATCCCTTTAAAGCCGAGCCTGCGGACGATTTTCCCTGCCGCTTCCCGTGCGGCGCGCTTCATACGCGAGGTAACGGAAGGGCCGGGCAAAATCGCATAGCTGTCGCCCGAATGAACGCCGGCTTTTTCGATGTGCTCGATATAGGACGGGATATAAATGTCCTGTCCGTCGCTTACAAGGTCAACTTCAAATTCTTTTCCCGGAATATATTGATCGATCAAAATCGGGTACGGCATTGCAGATGCGCCCTCAAGCAGATCTGACAGTTCACGCTTTGAATGGACGATCATCATTCCCATGCCGCCGATCACATAAGACGGTCTGATCAGAACCGGATAACCGATGGCACTTGCTTTTTGCACAGCCTCCGACTTTGACGAGGCCGTTTCCCCTTTGGCATGCTGGATGCCGAGTTCGTCAAGGAGCTGATAAAATTGGTCGCGGTCCTCCAGTACATCAAGCGTTTCCGATGACGTTCCCAAAAGGACGACACCCGCTTTTTCGATCGCTTCCGCCACATTAATGGCCGATTGCCCGCCGAATTGGACGATCGCAAAATCGATGTCCTCAGCTTCCGCTACATTTAGAATATGTTCAGGGGTAATCGGTTCAAAATAGAGCCGGTCCGCCGTTTCGTAATCCGTGCTGACGGTTTCCGGGTTGTTGTTGAGCATAATCGTCTCAAAGCCGAGGCTTTTCAGCGTCATGACGCCGTGCACGGCGCTGTAGTCAAATTCGACCCCCTGTCCGATCCTGATCGGTCCTGATCCGATGATAAGCGCCCGTTTTTTCGTTTTTTCGGAGAAGTTCCCGTCGCTTTCTCCGTAATATGTCGAGTAAAAGTAGTTCGTTTTTGCATCAAATTCGGCGGCGCATGTATCGACGATTTTAAATGATGCTGTAATGCCTTTTTCTTTGCGGAGGGCCCGGATTTCCTCTTCGGTTTTCCCTGTCAAAGAAGCGATCGTACAGTCGGTAAACCCCTTCTCTTTAGCCTTTTTCAAAAGGTCGGAAGAGAGCGAATCCCCCTCCTTCATGAGCTCGTTTTCAAGCTGAATGATGTTTGCAAATACATGGAGGAAAAAGCAGTCGATTTTTGTTCTCTCATGGATTTCTTCGATTGAAATCCCTCTTCCCAAAAGCTCCATGACTGCGAAAAACCGCCTGTCATCAGGTGTCTCCAAAAGTTCGCGCAAAGCGTCTGAAGAAAACGCCCCGAGCTCTGGCAAATGGGTTCCTTTTGTTTTCAGTTCGAGGGAAGCGACGGCTTTTTGCAGAGCCGCTTCAAGGTTGCGGTCGATCGCCATGACTTCCCCAGTCGCCTTCATTTTCGTACCGAGCTTGCGGTCGGCGTTTTTAAATTTGTCAAACGGCCAGCGCGGGAACTTCACGACGACATAGTCAAGCGCCGGTTCAAAGCTCGCATATGTCGAATCTGTCAGCGGATTTTTCAGCTCGTCAAGCGTATAGCCGACAGCGAGTTTAGCGGCCATTTTTGCGATCGGGTAGCCCGTCGCTTTTGAAGCAAGGGCGGAAGAACGGCTGACCCTCGGGTTGACTTCGATGACGTAATAGTTTTTGCTGTTCGGGTCCAAGGCGAATTGAATGTTGCAGCCTCCGACGACATCAAGCGCGGAAATGATCTTTAAGCTCGCAGAGCGCAGCATTTGGTAATCCGCGTCCGTTAATGTCTGCGACGGGGCGACAACGATCGAATCCCCGGTATGAATGCCGACAGGGTCGATGTTTTCCATGTTGCAGACGGTAATGCATGTATTGCTCTTGTCGCGCATCACTTCGTATTCGATTTCTTTAAAACCGGCAATGCTTTTTTCGACAAGACATTGATGAATCGGACTTGCGAGAAGGGCGCTTTCGATCAAAGGCATGAATTCCTCCTCTGTCTTTGCGATCCCCCCTCCTTTGCCGCCCAGCGTATAAGCCGGACGAACGATGATCGGAAAGCCGATGGACTGTGCAAAGCGAAGTGCGTCGCCTTTGTTGTCGACGATCTCGGAATCCGGAACCGGTTCATTGAGCTCTTTCATGAGCGCGCGGAACTTTTCCCTGTCTTCGCCTTTTTCGATCGTTTCCACGGATGTTCCGAGCAGCTTCACCTTATATTTTTTGAGGATGCCGGCTTTTTCAAGCTCGACCGCTAAGTTTAATGCCGTCTGTCCGCCCAGGTTCGCAAGCAGTCCGTCCGGTTGTTCGCGTTTGATAATCTGGGTCAGGCTTTCGACAGTCAGCGGTTCAAAATAAATTTCATCTGCGAATGATTCATCCGTCATGATCGTCGCCGGGTTGTTGTTGACGAGGATGACGCGGAACCCCTCGCTTTTCAGCGCCATGCAGCCTTGTGTTCCTGAGTAGTCAAACTCTGCGGCCTGGCCGATGATGATTGGCCCCGACCCGATAACGAGTATGCTTTTTATGCTGTGATCTTTAGGCATGGGCGAACTCTCTCCTTGCTTTGTTCAAATTCTCTATATATTCGTTGAAAATCCACTCGCTTTCAGCCGGGCCGGGATGGGCTTCCGGATGAAACTGAACAGACATGACGGGCAGTGTATTGTGCACGATCCCTTCGACAGAACCGTCGTTTACGTGATAAAACCTGACCGAGCATTCCTTTGTGTTGATCGTTGCTTCATCAACGACATAACTGTGATTCTGACTCGTCATGAAGACGCGGCCGGTTTTCCTGTCGGCGACCGGATGATTGGCTCCCCTGTGGCCGAACGGAAGCTTGTAGGTGTCGCTTCCAAATGCGAGGGCGATCAGCTGGTGTCCAAGGCATATGCCGAGTGTCGGATAGGCTTTGATGATGTCCCGAAGCGCATCCATGTACGGAGCGATCGCTTTCGGATCACCGGGTCCGTTTGACAGGACGATTCCATCCGGGTTCAGCTTAAAGATTTGATCCATCTCCTGATACGGAACGAGCGTGACTTTGCAGCCCCGTTTTATAAGCGACAGTGCGATCGATTTTTTATAGCCGAAATCGATCAGCGCGATATGGGTCGAACCGTCTCCGAATGTGCCTGTTTCATTTTGTCCGGCGACCTGTGCGGCGACATTTTCCTCGCCCGCAGCCGGCAGGCTGTCTTTTTGAACGGTCAGTGTCGCATTCAGCGTGCCTTTTGCCCTGATATGTTTGACGAGCGCTCTCGTATCGACATGAGAGAACAGCGGGACGTCCCATTTTTTCAAATAATCGCGCAGGCTTTTCGTCGCCTGATGGTGAGAAAAATGCTCGCACGCTTCATAGACGACAACACCCCGCACTTGCGGCTTTTTGCTTTCAAAGTCGCTCTCATTAATGCCGTAGTTGCCGATCAGCGGATACGTAAAGACAATGATCTGCCCTTTGTACGAAGGATCTGTCAGCACCTCCTGGTAGCCGGTCATTCCCGTGAAAAACACGACTTCGCCGCTCATGCCGCAAGGGCCGTCTAAATCTCCGCTGAAAGAGGTTCCATCTTCAAGAACTAAATATCCTTCCATCTTCTGCCCACCTTTGATGAATAAATAATAATTTATATGAATTTTTATACTTACATAGCGAAAAAAATTTATTGCGCTACCGCTGTATGCCGTGCCAAGACATTGTTCAGTTTCTGCACCGCCTCTGTGATTTCTTGTACTGTGACCGTTAACGGCGGAAGCAGCCTGATGACGTTCGGACCTGCCGGAAGGACGAGCAATCCTTCCTTTTGAAGATCTTCAATCAGCGGCTGAACAGGGTCTTTCAATTCAATGCCTGCGATCAGCCCTTTTCCCCTGATTTCTTTTACCAGCGGGAATTGAAGCAAGCTTTCCAATTCTTTCTGCAAATATTCGCCCTTTTCGCTGACTTCATCAAGAAAGCTTTTCTCAAAAATAATGTCCAAGGTTGCATTTGCGGCGGCCATGGCCAGCATGTTTCCGCCGAACGTCGAGCCGTGAGAACCCGGCGAAAATGCTGAGGAAAGCTCTTTTTTCCCTATGACCGCCCCGGCCGGAAAGCCGCTGCCGAGACCTTTTGCAACGGTGATGATATCCGCTGTGAGCCCTTCATGCTCATAGCCGAAAGCTTTTCCCGTCCGGCCGATCCCTGTCTGAACCTCGTCAACGATGAGAAGAGCCTGTTTTTTCCGGCAGAAAGCCTGCACTTCCTGTAAAAATTCGCTGCTTCCAGGAATGACGCCGCCCTCGCCCTGGACCGTCTCAAGCATGACCGCTGCGATGCCTTCTTCGTCTTCCATCGTTTTCAAGGCGTCCGGGGCATTATACGGAAGATAGTAAAAACCGGACAGCATCGGACCGAAACCTTGCTTAATCTTTTCTTGTCCGGTCGCCGCCATTCCGGCGAACGTCCTGCCGTGAAACGAGTGCTGAAACGTGATGATTTTCGTTTTTTGCGTATGTTTGCGGGCCAGTTTGATCGCTGCTTCGTTTGCTTCCGCCCCGCTGTTGCAGAAAAACACGAGATCGCCTGTGCTGTTTGCCGCGAGCTTTTCGGCGACTTTTTCCTGAAGCCCGTTTTGGAACAAATTCGAAACATGCCACAGGTTATCGAGTTGTTTTTTTACAGCAGCCGTCACCTGATCCGGACAGTGTCCGAGATTGCAGACGGCGATTCCCTGGACGAAATCGAGATAGGTTTTGCCGCTTTCATCTACGGCAAGCGTGCCTTTCGCTTTTTTGATATGAATATTCCAGCGGCTGTACGTTTGGAATAAATGGCTCACTTATACGGCCTCCTTCTCCTTTATGATTTTTGTACCGACGAATGCATCTTTTGTAAGAAAAGAACCCTTTCCGCTGACGATCATGACCTCATCCACCGCATCCGTGAGTGCCGCTACAGCGGAGTTCACCTTCGGGATCATCCCACCGGAAATCACGCCGACGGCAATGAAGCGCTCGACCTCCTCCGGCGTGACGGATGAAAGCATGCTGCCGTCTTTCATAATCCCTTTGACATCTGTGACAAACATCAATTTATCGGCGCGCAGAGCCCCCGCGACAGCCGATGCAGCCAAATCGGCGTTTACGTTCAGCGTCTCGCAGTTTTCCGTCATCGACAGCGGCGCGATCACCGGAATGAATCCTTTTTCCATGAGCGCTTCGACGATCCGGCCGTTTACCTTTTTAATGCAGCCGACCTGACCGTATTCTTTTTCATTTATATAATCGGCCAGGAGCAAGCCTCCGTCTTTTCCTGAAACGCCGACGGCTGGCAGACCGTGCCTTGCAAGCTCTGACACAAAAAACTTGTTGATCGAGCCTGAGAGCACCATCTCTGCGATTTCCAAAACCTGTTTTGTCGTTTTCCGCTGTCCGTTCACAAACTCTGTTTCGATCTTCAATTTCTTCAGCATATTCGTAATCTCAGGTCCCCCGCCGTGGACGACGGCGATTTTCCAGCCCTCTTCGACCAGCTTTTTTACATTCTGAAAAAATTCATCGGACAGTTCGCGGATGACGCTTCCGCCGCATTTAAAAACGATTGTTTTGTTCATTGCTTTCCCCTTTACGTACGATAGCTCGCATTGATTTTGACGTATTCATAAGTCAAGTCGCATCCCCAGGCCGTTCCCGTGCCTATTCCTTGATTCATTTGAACATCGATTTGCACTTCGCTTTTCTGCAGGTATTCTTTGGCAAGCGCTTCGGAAAACGGCTGCGGTTCATTGTTTTTAAAAAGGCACTGGCCGCCAAGATGGATTTCGACCTTTTCCGGTGTGACAGATGCCGCGCTGTCTCCGATAGCGGCGATGATTCTGCCCCAGTTGGCATCCGTACCGTACACCGCCGTTTTGACAAGGTTGGACCCGACGATTTTTTTTGCGATGATCTGTGCATCGCGATTGCTTTTCGCTCCCTTTACCTGGACTTCGATTAATTTTGTCGCCCCTTCCCCGTCCTTTGCGATCTGTTTGGCGAGATCTCTGCATACGGACTCCAAGCCCTTTTTAAAAACCGGCCATTCCTTATGCCCTTCATGAAGGCATTCGTTTCCTGCACAGCCGTTCGCCATGACGAGAACCATGTCGTTTGTCGATGTATCGCCGTCGACCGTAATTTGGTTGAATGATACATCCGTAATGTCTCTTAAAGCTTTTTGAAGCGCGCCCTCCTCAACGCGCGCATCCGTCGTGACGAAGCCGAGCATCGTCGCCATATTCGGGTGGATCATCCCGGACCCTTTGGCCGCGCCGCCGATCATGATTTTTTGATCCCCGATCATCAGTTCATAGCACGTTTGTTTTGTAACGGTATCGGTCGTCAAAATCGCTTCCTCGAAATCGCCTTCCGAAGGTGTTGTTTGATCAAGGAGGCTGATGCCTTCGCGAATCTTTTTCATATCGAGAGCCTCGCCGATGACGCCTGTAGACGAAACGGCGACAAGTTCCGGCTCGATGCCGAGGATGTCCGCGCACTTTTGGCGCATCTCATAGGCATCCAAAAGCCCCTGCTCCCCTGTGCACGCATTGGCATTTGCGCTGTTGACGATCACCGCTTGCAGCGTTGCCCCGTTTTTGAGACTGTCCTGCGTCACCTTGATCGGCGCGGCCTGAAAACGGCTTTGTGTATAAACGGCGGCGCTCACCGCCGGCACTGCGCTGATGATCATCCCCAAATCCTTTTTGGAATAGCGGAGTCCGCAGTGAATGCCTTTTGCCTGATAGCCCTTCGGCGAATCGATGCTTCCGTCTATTTTTTTGATGCTGTCTTCACTCACCTGAATCATGGTTCATTCTCTCCTGTCTTATGGATAAATTGGCGTAAAATCAAGTCCAGCCTTCTCGCTCCAGCCGTTCATGATGTTAAAGTTTTGCACGGCCTGCCCAGCGGCCCCCTTCATTAAATTATCGATCACCGATACGATCGTCACCCTGTCCGTCCGTTCGTCAGCGGCGACACCGATATCGCAGAAATTGCTACCGTACACTTCTTTTGTCGCCGGAAATTCACCTGATTCTCTCACTCTTACAAAATAAGAATCTTGGTAAAAATCAGAAAAAACCTGCTGCAGCTGTTGACCTGTCATGCTTTCCTTCAGCTCTAAATAGATGGTCGCCATGATTCCCCTTGTCATCGGCACTAAATGCGTGCTGAACGTGATCGGCTGAAAAGCGGGGTCCCATTCCCTGACGGCCTGCTCGATTTCCGGTGTATGCTGATGTTCATTCACCTTGTATATTTTAAAATTGTCATTGATCTCTGAAAAATGCGTCCCCATGGAAGCTTTTCTGCCGGCTCCGGAAACGCCGGTCTTTGCATCGGCAATGACGAACGATTCGTTCACAAGCCCGTTTTTGATAAGCGGGGCCAAGCCTAGAAGAACCGCGGTCGGGAAGCAGCCGGGATTGGCAATGTGCTTTGCCGTTTTGATCTTCTCCCGGTTAAGCTCACTCAGCCCGTATACCGCCTTTTCGAGAATATGCCCGGGAGCGGCATCCCTTTTATACCAGCTTTCATAAACAGCCTGATGTTTGAGCCTGAGATCGCCCGAAAGATCGATTACCGGCAAATCGTACGCGTCAAGCTGAGGCGTCAGCCGGCTGGAAACTCCCGGAGGCGCCGCCATAAATAAAAAATCTGTCTCGCTTGCAATCTGTTCAATATCGATCGGTTTAAGCGTCTGATCGGCCAGCTTGACAAGGTGCGGATACGACTGATGGTACGGCGTTCCTTCATCGCTCGATGAATAAAGTATGCATTCATCTGTATAAGGGTGAGACCTGAGGATTCGTGTAATCTCGGCTCCACCATAGCCCGTAGCACCTATAATTCCTATTTTCAAAACATATTCACCTTCTTGGTCTTTGTGAAATTATTTAACATTATAACATGAATAAAAATTAATTCAATTGTATATTTAATATTTTTTCACAATTTGGCGCATCGATTTTTTCATACAAAAAAGCCCGCAGTGGATGCGGGCTTTCAGGTATATCTTAAAACGGGAGGTTCAGCTTTCATGAAACGCCGAACCGTTGGGTGATCAAGCCAAATTTTTTTGCTGAAACCGCAAGCGGATGTCAGCCTTTTTGCTAATCTCTGACAGGTTCCTTCCTCTGTATCAATATTGAGAGCGAATGGGAAGACGCAAAATCGTGTTTAACATTGCTGTCCATGCATATGAACTCCTTCCCTTTTACTGAAATGACGCTTTTCACCCGGTTCATTCGCTCCATAGCACGATTCCACGGTTTCTCGCTTCTTCCGCATTTTCCTGGAACATCAAAAAAGGCGCAACTTTTGACAGCAAGAATCAGCTCTCCTTTTTTAAAAAAGAGCCTGCTCATAAATGAACAGGCCCTTTTCGTCCTTACTGTATTCCGAGCGCGATTTTCGCGTATCTTGACATTTTGTCCCGCGTCCATGGCGGATTCCAGACGATGTTGACGTCTACTTCCTTCACTTCCGGGATATCGGCCAGCGCTGTTTTGACCTGATCGACGATAATCGGGGCAAGCGGGCAGCCCATGGAAGTCAGTGTCATCGTAATGTCTGTTTTTCCGTTTTCATCCATCTCAACATCATAGACAAGGCCGAGATTAACGATATCAATGCCAAGCTCCGGGTCAACCACCTGCTCAAGAGCGCCCATGATGTTTTCTTTCAATGCTTCATCCACACTACTTCACTCCTTTTTTCATCAGTATATTGCACTTTTTGTATTTTCTGAAACGAAAGTGCTTTTTTAAAGATGGGTATCAAACCATTCAACCGTCCTCAAAAGACCTTCCCGTGAAACTTTGTGGCCGGCGCGTTCGTCCGCAATGAACTGAAGCAGATCCGGCCGTTTTTCATACTGAGGCATGACCGATTCGTAAAACCGGCGGGCCGGTGCAAACGGCACAACGCTGTCCAGCTTGCCGTGCCAAAAGAGAAGCGGTCTTGTGTTCAGCTTTTCCGGCTGCAGCGAGAGATCAAACTGTTTCAATTCCTCTCGCTGCTGTGCGATCTGCTCTTCTGTGACAGGAACTTCAAGCTGCTTTTTCTTTATCAATGCGAGCTGTTCGTCAAAAAGCTCAACATATGAGGGACAGCCCATCAGACTGACGGCGGCGGTTATCCAGTCGTATTGGGTAAGGGCTCCCAGCGTCACGATGCCGCCCATTGACGTTCCAGCCACGCCTATCCGCCCGCTGTCAATCAGGTTTTCCTGATGAAAATGCTCTTTCAGGATATCGAGTTCTTTAATTTCATTGGTGACAATGGCCCAAAATCGCGCGGACAGCTCCTCCCGGGAGAGCTCTTTTTCCCTGTCCCCATGATATGCAGCTTCAGGCAATACAGCCCGAATCCCCTTTTCGGCAAGAAGATATGCGAAGTGCAGATTATGTTCCTTTGCGCTTGTAAAACCGTGTATAAAAAAAACCAGAGGAAGAGCTTTATCCTTATTCTCCTCTTTTACAATATGCAAAAAAGGGATTCCTGAAATATTCCGTTTATCGACAATAATCACGACTGTTTCTTCCTCCTTTAGGATATCCATCATCATCAGTTTAACATGTAGACAATAAAGAAGGTAAAAAGATACACTATAAATAAGTCAGAACTTTTAAATTTACGCTTAAAAGGAGCATTTATGGAAACGAAACCATATTTAATTGCATTGGACTTAGACGGAACATTATTAAAAGACGACAAGACCATCTCTGAAAGCTCGAGCAGCGTCATCCGCAAGCTCCGGGAGGACGGGCATTACGTATGCATTTCGACAGGGAGGCCGTTCAGGGCAAGCGCGATCTACTATGAGGAGCTTGGACTCGATACGCCGATCGTGAACTTCAACGGCGCGTTTGTCCATCACCCGAAGGATGAAAGCTGGGGAAGATTCCATACGTCGCTTGATCTAGATGTTGTCAAACAGATCATCGAGGTCAGCGAATCTTACAACGTCCACAATATCCTCGCCGAAATCATGGACGATGTTTATTTTCATTACCATGATGAGAAACTGATCGACGTATTCACAATGGGCAACCCGAATATTACGGTCGGCGATTTAAGAAAAAATCTCGGCGCGGACGTTACAAGCGTCTTGATCCACGCCAAGGAAGAGGATGTACCTGCGATCCGCTCCTATTTATCCGATGTTCATGCCGAAATGGTCGACCATAGAAGGTGGGCCGCCCCGTGGCATGTGATCGAATTAATCAAAAGCGGCATCAACAAAGCGGTCGGCCTGCAAAAGATAACGGAATACTACGGCATTCCGCAGGAGCGGGTCATCGCTTTCGGAGATGAAGACAACGATTTGGAAATGCTCGAATTTGCGGGCTGCGGCGTCGCGATGGGCAACGGAATCGCAGGCGTCAAAAGCGTTGCCGACCATGTCGCCAAATCGAATGAAGAAGACGGAATCGCGGTCTTTTTAAAGGATTATTTCTCTTTATAATTTTATTATTTGCCATTCATAAACGCAGTTTTCCCTCGGCAATACTATGGGAAGGCGGTCTAAAGAGACCGTCCAACTCGTTTCAAGGGGGCAGTCAGGATGGGTAAACGTAGCAAATCGAAACGGTTTATTCAGCAAGGCAAAGACGCGATTAAGCAGCATGCGGCGAGGTTCCCTTACCGATCCACATTTGAAGAGGCGGAAAAGCGCAACGGCCCGGCAGAATGCGGAGGGCTGTAAAATGAGAAACGAATTGTTTCAAATGGCAAAGCATGCCGTCCATGAAGCCGAAACAGCAGCATACGGCGCTGAATCGGGCGAGCGGACAAGGGCGGTTGAAAGGGCGAAAAACGCGATTTCCTCCGCATATGCCAACTCAACCGACGCTGAGCGCAGCCAACTTCACGACCTTCAGGATCGGCTTGACCGATTGTCCTAATCATCAACAAGGAGCCTGTCTCATCGACACGGCTCCTTTTGTCATTTGTAAAAACTCTACATAAAACGTTTGACATTCGAAACAAAAGGGAGTACATTATTAAAGGCGAACATTTAATGTTATTAATAAATAAATATTCGTTTTTAGGAGTGTATATCATGGATAACGTGTTTGATTACGAAGATATTCAATTAATTCCTGCAAAATGCATCGTCAATAGCCGTTCTGAATGCGATACAACCGTTCAGTTGGGCGGAAGGACGTTTAAACTGCCTGCGGTACCTGCCAACATGCAGACGATTATCGATGAGGAGCTGGCGATTTGGCTGGCTGAAAACGGTTACTTTTATGTGATGCACCGTTTCGAGCCCGAAAAACGTTTCAACTTTATAAAAGACATGAAGTCCCGCGGTTTATTTGCTTCCATCAGCGTGGGGGTCAAGGAGGAAGAATACGAATTTGTACAAAAGCTGTCCAAGGAACAGGCAGAACCTGAATACATCACAATCGACATCGCACACGGACATTCCAACGCCGTCATCAGCATGATTCAGCATATTAAAACGCATTTGCCGAAAAGTTTCGTCATCGCCGGAAACGTCGGAACGCCTGAGGCGGTAAGGGAACTGGAAAACGCCGGAGCTGACGCTACAAAAGTCGGCATCGGCCCCGGAAAAGTCTGCATTACAAAAATCAAAACCGGATTTGGAACGGGCGGATGGCAATTGGCCGCATTGCGTGGTGCGCCAAAGCTGCAAGCAAGCCGATCATCGCCGACGGCGGAATCCGCACTCACGGGGATATTGCGAAATCAATCAGATTTACCGGACACGAGGAATCTCCTGGAGCAACGGTTGAAAAAGACGGAAAGCTCTACAAAGAGTACTTTGGATCAGCTTCAGAATATCAAAAAGGCGAACGAAAAAACGTAGAAGGCAAGAAAATGTATGTGGAGCATAAAGGCTCCATCAAGGATACGCTGACCGAAATGGAACAGGACCTTCAATCCTCCATTTCTTATGCCGGAGGAAACAAGCTTGATGCAATCCGCAATGTCGACTATGTCATCGTCAAAAATTCCATTTTTAATGGCGATAAATATTAAAAACAGAGGCATCCATCTTCGGATGCCTCTGTTTTTATTCGTAGCAGCACAATGCTCGTAAGCCTGGATTCTTACTTTACTTCAAACGATGTGCCTGCCCTCAGCACGGCAAGCTGTTCCGCTCTCCCCAAAAACGTGACATTCACATCGTATACGCCAGGCTCGGGTACTTCCTTCCAAACATCCGTGAAATCGTACGTCTCTTTCGGGTTCAATGTCATCGTTTGGAAAGCCTGGGTGAACATTTTTCCTTTTGAATAGCGGTATCGTTCATTTCCTTCCTTGTCGCTTACGATAAGCTCAAACTTCTGTCCGCTGCTAAATTCAAATGCTACCGCTTCATCCGAATGGTTTACAACCGACATGCGAAATTCGATTCCGTCCTGTTTTTGCACAGGTTCAACCGTCAGTACAACACTTCCGTTGCTCATTTCCCCTGATACCTCCTTGGCGGGGCCGCTCCCCGCGTTTTGCCCGCATCCTCCGACGATGAGTAATAGCACAGTCAACAATACAACCCGCATTCATTCACCCTTTCTAATCTTTTCGGAAAAACCCTAAAACAGAGGTTGTTTGCACAACATTTGCAAAAGCCTTTGGATCCACTTCTTTGATGATTTTTTCCAAGTCGTATAATTCATACCTGGTAATGACGATGATCATCATCTCTTTTTGTTCATTCGTAAAAGCGCCTTTGGCCGGAACGGTCGTAATCCCGCGCACCATTTTTCCGTAGATGGCTTCTTTGATCTCTTCCGCTTTCTTCGTGACGATCATGACGGTAAGTTTGGCATGTCGTGTGTGAATCGCATCGATCACCCGCGTCGTTACATAAAGCGTAACGAGCGTATATAAAGCTTTCTCCCAACCCTGCAATAATCCTGCCGTCAAAATGATGGCCCCGTTTAAAATAAAGAAATATGTGCCGACAGGCTTATCTTTCCATTTCGCCAGAACCATCGCGATGATATCAAGACCGCCCGTTGAAGCTCCGTATTTCAGCGTCAGGCCGATTCCGACCGCTGAGATCACCCCGCCGAAAACAGCGTTCAGCAAAATATCGTTTGACAGGCCCTCATCAGGCAGCATCCCGAGAAAAACCGTCGTCAGCGCCACGCTTAATACGCTGTAAATCGTGAATGAACGCCCGACTTTCATCCATCCTAATATACCGACGGGGATATTTAAAATAAACAAGAGCGTTCCGGTTGAAAAATAGATGGGGCTGTACTGGTCAAGCGCGCTTGATAAAAGCTGCGCAACACCCGTAAAACCGCTTGCGTACACATCGGCGGGAATTAAAAATAAATTCAGGCCGATCGCGTTTAGTAAGGCGCCTATGATGACAATGAACAATTTCTTTGCTTCAGCTATTACCATTTTTTCAGTTCCTCCGCTAATTCTATATAATTGGTTTACCCTTAAATCCATATTTTGAAAACGCCAAAATGAAATTATATGATATAGTTGATTTTGGAAAAGCGGATCAGCTTCCGCGGCGGCGACGTGCGCCTTGTTAACCTAAAAACCATTACGATGAAAGAAGGGGTTATATATGACCGTCCATCTGATAGCCGACAGTGCGGCGGATTTGCCGAAATCTTTTTACGATGACAACGGCGTCACTTTCATTCCTTTGCGCGTGCTTCTTGACGACAAAGAGTATGACGATCTCGTAACGATTCAGCCTCTTGTTGTATATGAGGCGATGCGCAATGGGAAAGCGCCTAAAACCTCCCAGCCGTCTTTCCAGCTTATGAAAGACGCGTTCACAAATCTTGCGAAAAAGAATCAGCCCGCTTTATATATCGCTTTTTCCTCTGAGCTTTCCGGCACATACCAGACTGCCGTAATGGCAGCAAACGAGGTCAAGGAGGAATTTCCTGATTTTGATTTGCGGATCATCGATTCAAAATGCGCTTCATTGGGCTATGGCCTCGCCGTAAAACATGCGCTTGAACTCGCAACTAACGGCAATACAATACAAGAAATCGAAACGTCTGTAAAGGACTTTTGCGACCATCTTGAACATATTTTTACCGTCGACGATTTGACCTATTTGGCAAGGGGCGGCAGAATCAGCAAAGCATCCGCGTTCGTCGGGGGATTGCTCAATATCAAACCGCTGCTTGATGTCGAAGGAGGAAAGCTTGTCCCTTTAGAAAAAATCAGGGGTAAAAAGAAGCTTTTGAAACGGATGATCGAGCTTATGAAAGAAAGAGGACGTGATCTAAGCAGCCAGACGATCGGGATCAGCCACGGGGATGCCGAAGAAACGGCCGGCGAAATCAAGCGGCTCATCGAAGCCGAGTTTCACCCGAAAGACATCGTAGTTCATATGATCGGATCGGCCATCGGCGCGCATGCGGGCCCTGGCACAGTGGCGGTCTTTTTTTCGGGAAAAGAAAAAAGGTGAATGTTCAGGAATTTGGACACAGGCCGATGGCTCCTGTCTTTGACAAGGAGCCATCCGCTGCCTTATACGATATTTTGATCAAGCACATCTTCATCAAAGGAGTCCGCACCTGAAACTCCTGTGTTCGAAGCCGTAAGCCCGGTATTCCCGCTTCCAGCCCCTTGAACGGTTTTTGACGTATTGATCGGGCTGATTTTAATCGCCCCGCCAAAATTCACAACCCCGCCTGAAACACTTTGAATAAAAACTGCAATGGGGAACCCCATACCACTTCTCCCTTTCCTATTGCATTTTTCTATTATTCATATATGTATGCCGTTTTTTCCTCAAGGTATAAACTCTCCGGCAAAAACATAGAAAAAATAGCGCACATAGTTTACATTTCAGTGAGCAATCTAATGACGGGAGGTGCTGCACGTGACAAAAGATGATGACAAAAAACCGGTTGATCACAACGCCGGCAACCAGCAAAAAAACCGGCTCGCCGAAAGAACAGGCAAGCCGGAAAACATCAGGGATCAAAAAAACCGAATCATTTATAAAGAGCAGGCGGCGTTTCCTAAAGAATCGCCGCCTGCAGCTGCTATTTTTTTTCGTATGTCCAGCCGTCTTCCTGATAGATTTTATCCTGTTTCATCAGATGGCCGAGCGCTCTTTTAAACGCTGCTTTACTCATGTTAAACCGTTCTTTAATATCTTCCGGGTCGCTTTTATCCCAAAACGGCATCGCCCCGTTTCTCGACCTCATATACGTCAAAATTTCTTCGGCGTCAACGGACATGGCATCCTGCTTTCTCGGCAAAAGCGACAAATTGACAGAGCCGTCATCCTTGACTTTAATCACCCTTGCCGTGAGCCTTTCTCCCAGCCGCGGCTCTTGTTTTCTCTCGGAGGAGTGAATGAAGCCTCTGATGCCGCCGTCGGAAATCATAAACGAGCCTGAAGCGATCAAGCGGTAGATCGTCCCTGTCAGCTCTTTATTCATCAGGCCCTGGGACGCCTCGGTAAACAGCTCGCTCATCCTGTCTTCCGGAGCCGGTTTGGCAAACATTCTCCCGTGGCTCGTGATTTTCAGCATACAATAGAGCCTGTCTCCTTTCTGCGGCCAGACGGATGAATAAGGCGGCAGATGTTCGGTTGCCACCAGTGCATCCTTCGTCAGCCCGACATCGACGAAAACCCCCATGTCATCGACCGCATCAACGACTTCGACCCAGCCGTATTGATCAGCGCTGATCAGCGGCTTTCTCATCGTAGCCGCCGGACGGCCTTCATGGTCGACATATATGAAGACATCGACCTCTTCCCTCTCTTCAATATCTTCGGTGATTTCACTGTTGTGCAAAAGGATGACCGTTTCTCCATCGGTCAAAAAATATCCGTAATCTGCTTTGTGATCTATTTTCAACGTTAATTGCTGTCCCGGTTTCATACTTGCTCTTCCTTTCTCACTCGCCTGTTTCGCTTTTTCGTATTCCTCCAATGTTCAAATTATTGCCAGATAACGGCCAGACGAAACCGTTCGATATTGGAAGTTTCACCTTATTCTACTATAATTGACTCATAAGTAAAATGGATGGAGGTTTTTTTCTTATGGCTAAAGAAAGCTCATTTGACATCGTTTCAAAGGTGGAACTTCCCGAAGTTCAAAACGCAATCCAAACCGCTTTGAAAGAGATCGGCAACCGCTATGATTTCAAAGGTTCGAAAAGTAGCATCACGCTCGACGGGGAAGAGCTTGTGCTCGTGTCAGACGACGAATTCAAAATGAACCAGCTGAAAGACGTTCTCGTCAGCAAGCTGATCAAGCGGAACGTCCCAACGAAAAACATCGAGTATTCCAAGCTGGAAAACGCGTCAGGCGGAACGGTCAGACAGCGCGGCAAGCTCGTTCAGGGCATCGACAAAGAAAACGCAAAGAAAATCAATACCCTGATCAAAAAATCGGGCCTTAAAGTCAAATCGCAAGTGCAGGATGACCAAATCAGGGTGACCGGGAAAAACAAAGACGATCTCCAGCAAATCATCGCCTTGGTAAGGGAAGCGGATCTTCCGATTGATGTTCAATTTATAAATTTTCGATAAATTCTCAATTTACTGTTGATTATTCCCCCGATTTTCGGTAAATTGAGTAAAAGCCGCTTTTTGGCGGCATCAGCCGACAATTGAATAGCTGTTCTTATCAAGAGAGGCAGAGGGACTGGCCCGATGAAGCCTCAGCAACCGGTGTAATGATTGTTTCATGACCAAGGTGCTAAATCCAGCAAGCAGACTGCTTGGAAGATAAGAAGAAGGTGAATGCATACGAAAAGTCTTCTTCTTGGAAGGCTTTTTTTATTTATTACTATTTCAAGGGGGAAAACGATGGGTTTATTGGAGGATATAAAAAGCAGAACGTTAATAGCCGACGGCGCAATGGGAACGCTTCTTTATTCATACGGGATCGACCGCTGCTTCGAAGAGCTGAACGTCTCAAAGCCGGATGAAGTGAGACGCATTCATGAAGCATATGTCAAGGCAGGCGCCGACATCATTCAAACAAACACCTACGGTGCAAATTTCATCAAGCTGTCCAGATACGGCCTTGAAGACGAGACGAAGCAAATCAACGAAAAAGCCGTCCGCCTCGCCCGTTCAGCGGCCGGCTCCGCCTATGTTCTCGCAACGCTCGGCGGCATCCGGACGTTCAATAAAAGCGCGTATTCGCTCGATGACATCAAAAGAAGCTTTCGCGAACATCTTTACCTTCTGTTGAATGAGGAACCGGACGGACTCCTTCTGGAAACGTATTACGACTTAGAGGAAGCACGCGAAGTATTGAAGATTGCCAGAAAAGAAACGAACCTTCCGATCATCGTAAACGTATCGATGCATGAAGAAGGCGTTCTTCAGGACGGGACCCCGCTTTCAGAGGGCTTGACGCTTCTTGCGGGACTCGGAGCCGATGTGGTCGGCATCAATTGCCGCCTCGGCCCCTATCACATGATCAAAGCGCTCGAGGAGGTGCCTCTCTTGAAGGACGCTTACCTTTCCGTCTATCCGAACAGCAGCCTTCCATCTCTTGTTGAAGGGCGTCTCGTCTATGAAACGGATGATGAATATTTCAGAAACAGCGCGGTTGAGTTTCGCAATCAGGGCGCGCGCATCATCGGCGGCTGCTGCGGAACGACGCCGAACCACATCAGAGCGATGGCTGAAGCTGTCAAAGGCCTCCCGCCCGTCACCGAAAAACGGGTCAAAGTCAGGGAGAAAGCAGCGGCAGCAGTTCAGCACGAAAGAACGGAGCCCGCTTTAGACGAGCTTGCGAAAGAGAAGCGCTCCATTATCGTCGAATTGGACCCTCCTAAACAATTAAACTTTGAAAAGTTTTTGCGGGCAGCAAAAGAGTTAAAGTCAGCCGGAATCGATGCACTCACGTTAGCGGACAACTCGCTCGCCACGCCGAGAATCAGCAATGTGGCCTGCGGCGCGCTTTTAAAAGAGAGGCTTGACATGAGGCCGCTCGTCCATATTACATGCAGGGACCGCAACCTGATCGGCCTGCAGTCCCATTTAATGGGGCTTGATACGCTCGGGCTTTCCGACGTTTTGGCGATTACCGGAGACCCTTCGAAAATCGGCGATTTCCCTGGAGCGACTTCTGTTTACGATCTGACGTCATTCGACTTGATCAGCCTGATCAAACAATTTAATGAAGGCTTGTCCTACTCGGGAAAGCCGCTCGGCAAGAAAACAAACTTCTCCGTCGCGGCCGCCTTCAACCCGAACGTGAGACATATTGACAAAGCGGTCAGACGGATTGAGAAAAAGATCGACTGCGGCGCGGACTATTTTATTTCCCAACCCGTCTATTCCGAAGAACAGCTCATCAAGATCCATGAGGAAACAAAGCATCTCAAAACCCCGATTTACATCGGGATCATGCCGCTGACAAGCAGCCGGAATGCCGAGTTTATTCACAACGAAATTCCAGGCATCAAACTGTCGGATGCGATCCGCGAAAAGATGGCGCTTGCCGGCAGCGACAAACAAAAACAGGCTGAGGAAGGGCTCGCCATCGCCCGCTCGCTGCTTGACGCCGCATCTGATTTGTTCAACGGCATTTATCTGATCACGCCGTTCTTGAGGTCCGATTTAACCGCAGAGCTTACGGCGTACATTCACCAGAAAGAAAAGGAGACGACAAATGTCTATCATCACTGACCAGCTGAAGAAAAAAATCCTCGTTCTTGACGGTGCGATGGGAACGATGATTCAAAATGCAAACTTATCACCCGCCGATTTCGGCGGTGAAGCCTATGAAGGATGCAATGAATATTTGAGTGTGACAGCGCCGCACATCATCCAAGGAATTCATGAAGCTTATTTGGCGGCTAAAGCCGATATCATTGAGACGAATACATTCGGTGCGACAAGGCTCGTTCTTGATGAATACGGCCTTGGACATCTCGCTTTTGATATCAATGCGGCGTCCGTCAGGCTCGCAAAAGCGGCCGTTCAAAAATATACAACGCCTGAATGGCCAAGGTTTGTCGCCGGGGCAATGGGTCCGACGACGAAAACCCTGTCCGTTACCGGCGGCACGACGTTCGATGAGCTTGTCGCCAATTATGAGGAACAGGCGGGAGCGCTGATCACGGGCGGCGCCGACCTTCTGCTCCTTGAAACGAGTCAGGATATGCTGAACGTAAAAGCCGGGTTCATCGGCATCAGGCAAGCGTTTGAAAAGACAAAAAAAACCCTTCCCCTCATGGTATCGGGAACGATCGAGCCGATGGGCACGACGCTCGCCGGTCAGGATATCGAATCATTTTATATCTCCCTGGAACACATGAAGCCGATCAGCGTCGGCTTAAACTGCGCGACAGGGCCCGAATTTATGACAGACCATATCCGGACCCTCTCCTCCCTTGCCGGGACGGCAGTCAGCTGCTATCCAAATGCCGGCCTGCCCGATGAAGAAGGGCAGTATCATGAATCACCGCAGTCACTGGCGAAAAAAATCAGGGCTTTCGCAG
>NZ_JBALMR010000008.1:82260-110461 GCF_036963165.1 Bacillus sp. JJ675
CTTTTTGTCGGGGAGCGGACAAATGTCATCGGTTCGCGAAAATTCAAGCGCCTCATCGCCGAACGAAAATTCGAGGAAGCTGCTGAAATCGCAAGAGCCCAAGTGAAAAACGGGGCGCATGTCATCGACATCTGCCTCGCCGATCCCGACCGCGATGAAGCGGAGGATATGGAAGGCTTTTTAAAAGAAGCGATGAAAAAAGTGAAGGCTCCGTTTGTGATCGATTCGACCGATAAAGCGGTCATCGAAAAGGCGCTAAAGTATTCGCAGGGGAAAGCGATCATCAACTCGATCAACCTCGAGGACGGAGAGGAACGATTCGCAGACATCCTTCCGCTCATCAAGCGGTTCGGGGGCGCGCTTGTCGTCGGGACGATCGATGAAACTGGAATGGCCGTGACCGCGGAAAAAAAATTGGACGTCGCCGTTCGCTCCTATGAGCTGCTCACGAAAAAATACGGGGTTCCGGCATGCGACATTATTTTTGACCCGCTCGTCTTTCCCGTTGGAACCGGTGATGAACAGTATATCGGCTCTGCGAAAGAAACGGTTGAAGGCATCCGCCTCATCAAAGACAAGCTGCCCGAATGCTTGACGATCCTCGGGGTCAGCAACGTATCGTTCGGCCTCCCTCCAGTCGGCAGGGAAATCTTAAATGCCGTCTTTTTATACCACGCCACACAGGCCGGGCTTGATTATGCGATCGTCAATACCGAAAAGCTCGAACGCTTCGCCTCAATTCCAAAACAGGAGGTCGAAATGGCCGAAAAGCTCCTGTTCCATACCGATGACAAGACGCTGGCGGCATTCACCGAGTTTTACAGGGGAAAGAAAAAAGCGGACAAACAGCCGAAGACATCCCTTTCACTCGATGAACGCCTCGCCGGTTATGTCATCGAAGGAACGAAAGAAGGCCTCATTCCCGATCTTGAGAAAGCGCTGGTGAAATACGACACTCCGCTTGACGTCATCAACGGCCCGCTGATGGACGGGATGGCGGAGGTCGGACGGCTGTTTAACGACAATGAACTGATCGTAGCCGAAGTGCTTCAGTCTGCGGAAGTCATGAAAGCCGCCGTTTCGTTTCTTGAGCAGTATATGGAGAAAAAGGACGACAGCGGCAAAGGCAAGATCATTCTGGCGACTGTAAAAGGCGATGTACACGATATCGGCAAAAACCTGGTCGACATCATTTTAAGCAACAACGGCTACAAAGTCGTAGACCTCGGAATTAAAGTGACGCCGCAGGAGCTCATCGAAGCGATCCGCAAAGAAAATCCCGACATTATCGGTTTGTCGGGGCTGCTCGTCAAATCCGCGCAGCAGATGGTCGTCACCGCGCAAGACCTTGATAAAGCCGAGATTTCCATCCCGATTATGGTCGGCGGTGCCGCGCTTTCGAGAAAATTTACGAATATGAAGATCTCGCCTGAATATAAAGGGCCTGTTTTATACGCAAAGGACGCCATGGACGGCTTATCCCTCGCCAACGAGCTGAGGAAGGACCCGTCGCAGTTTCTCGAGAAAAAGGAACAGGCTGCACCCGCTGCTGTTGCAGAAAAGAAACCGTCGGCGGCCGTTATAGAAATGCTTGAAAAACGGGCGCTCGTTCCGGAGGCGCCGGTCTTTCAGCCGGAAGACTTGAAGCGGCATTATTTGAAAAACATTGACCTTTCCTACATTGTGCCGTATGTAAATGAACAAATGCTCATCGGCCATCACCTCGGTTTGAAAGGAAAAGTGAAAAAGCTGCTGGCTGAAAAAAATCATAAAGCACTCGACCTGAAAGCATTAATCGACGGATTGCTCTTCGAAGGGAAAAAGCACGGCTGGTTCGATCCCGCCGTCGTCTATCAATTTTTCCCGGCGTACAGCGACGGCGACGCGCTTCATATCCTCGATCCCGGAAATCACGCCAAGATTCTGGAAACGTTTGTTTTTCCGAGGCAGGAGAAGCTTCCGTTCCGCTGTATTTCCGATTATATACGGCCGAAAGGAGAGCTCGATTATGTGTCATTCTTCGCGGTGACCGCGGGCAGACACGTGAGGGAAATTGCGAACCGCTTTAAAGCGGAAGGCGATTATTTAAAAAGCCACGCGGTCCAGGCCCTCGCTCTCGAGCTTGCCGAAGGGCTCGCCGAGCGGACGCATCAAATCATCCGCGACCGCTGGGGCTTTCCTGATGCACCGGACTTCACCATGGAGCAGCGTTTTCAGGCGAAGTACCAAGGGCAGCGCTATTCCTTCGGGTATCCGGCGTGTCCGAACCTTGAGGATCAGGAAAAGCTGTTCAGGCTCATTCAGCCTGAAGGGATCGGCGTTCATTTGACAGACGGGTTTATGATGGAGCCTGAAGCCTCCGTATCGGCGATCGTCGTCTCACACCCTGAAGCAAGATACTTTAATGTACAATGATCTAAAGGGGGACATCATATGGTTGAAGTGAAAGAAATCACGGCAGAGAAAACGTATGACATCAGGCATCGCATTTTGCGGCCGAATCAGCCGGCTGATGCCTGCCGTTATGAAACAGATTTGCTTGACGGGACATTTCACCTCGGCGGGTTTATAGACGGAACATTAATCAGCATCGCTTCTTTTCACAGATCACCCCGCTCCGATCTTGAAGGCGTCCTTCAGTATCAGCTGAGAGGAATGGCAACGCTTGAAGGCTTTCGCAAGCAAAAAGCGGGAAGCGCGTTAATCCGCAGTGCAGAAGAGCGCCTCCGCGAAAGAAGAGCTGACCTTTTATGGTGCAATGCGAGAACATCGGTAAAGGAGTATTATAAAAGGCTCGGTTTCAGCGAAAAAGGCGATGTTTATGAAATTCCCCATATCGGCCCTCATGTATTGATGTATAAAACCTTGTAAAAAAGCCCCGCCGCGTGCGGGGCTCAGGAAGCCGCAAACAGCATCAGAGCTGTGCGGCTTCTTTTTTGAATTGGGTAAGCGCGTTTGTCACCTTTCCGAATTCGGACGCATGCGGACGGTCATCTCCGTCCCTGTAGCCGTAGTCAACCATCCGGTTCCGGTTCAGGCAAAGCTTCGTCAGTTTGGGCTTGAACAAGTCAAACAGCTCAAAGCGCTCGCGCAGCTCGGGGAATTTTCGCTGATAATCCAAAATGGCGTCAGCGAGCGCTTTCCAGAGGCGCTTTTCCGGAAGCAGATCATGGTTATCCAAAATGTTGGCCACATACCGCAAATGGCAGATGAATAGCCCCGTGAAAATGAACTGCACGAGCCCTTCCGGCGGCTCGCTTCTGAGAACCGCTTTTAAATCATCCGTCAAACCGGCCAGCTCTGGCAGGGGTTGATCGCTGATGTTAACGTCATCGACGAAATCTTTGATCGCGAGCCTGTGAGGCTTATAGCCTTTTAATACGAGGATCGTATTTTGCCCGTGCGGCGAGAAGACGGTGCCGTACCGGTACATAAAGTGAAGCAGCGGCGGCATCATCGTTTGAAAGAGCTGTCCGATCCACTCATCTGCCGAAAGCCCCGACTTTTCGATCAGGCATTTGATAAAAGGAACGCCGTTTTGATCGGCATATGTCAATGATGCAAGCGTCACAGGGTGCTCTCCTTCTTCCAAATACGTATAAATGCTTTCTCTAAAGATGGCGCCAAGCATTTCCAAATATTGATACGGCGCTTTTTCAAGAGAATGATAGTATGGATGGTTCACGTTCAGACTCGCATTCTCCCCCGGGAGAATGACCCTGCATTCTTCTCTTAAAAACGGATCGTGTTCGGCGATCCCTTTAATATGCTCCGTGATTTTCGGCGCAATAACCGTCCGCTCTGAAGGGAGCCCCCTGTATACGAGCGTATTTAATATGCTCATCGGCAGTTTGATATGATGCTTATGTTTATGGGTGATATTTGTAAACGTTCTGATCGATTGCTGCGGCAAGTATTGATCCTTCCCCTCTCCTAAAGGGATGATCGCACCTGATGCAATCTCTTCGGGAAATTGCAGGATGATCGCGTTTGTCCACTGCCATTCATGGACGGGCAGCAAATAGTAGTCTTTTGGCTCGGCACCCTGTTTTTCTATTTTTTTTGCAAACTGCTTTAATGACACTTCATCAAGCTCTCCATTGATCAGCGTCTCATAATCGAGCCCGTCGACCGAATGGAACGTGGCCGTTTTTTTATGAACGGCGATCCACAAAAGCTGCACCGCCTTCCGGTTTTCCGGGGCGAAGCGGAGGTAGTCGTCATAGCCAAAGCCGATCCTTCCTTTATTGTAGACAATCCACGGATGTCCCGTCATTTCCCCTTCAATCACGGCATAATCGGCCTCTGTAAGCTCGTCCGCCGAGAGTGCGTCCTTTGCCAGCAAATGGGCGTCGGCAAGCATCGTATGGTTGAACTCTTTGATTAAATGCCCCGCCGTTTCCGGACTCATCGGAATATGCGGCTGAATGTCGAGAAGAAACTCTATCGCGCTTACATCGCTCGTCCAATATCCGGACCTTTGCACTTCGATCGAGTCAGCCAGCGCTTCATAACTGTCAAACATGCGGCGCTTCGCTGAAAACCGGTACGCTTTATCCTCTGAAGTCTGCAGCTCATAGCGGGAAATTCCGTTTTTTTCCTCAATCAAAGACGGTTTGATGATATCCTCATACATGTATTCGGAAAGCATTTTCGCAAGCAGCCGCT
This sequence comes from Bacillus sp. JJ675, assembly GCF_036963165.1. Taxonomy (NCBI): domain Bacteria; kingdom Bacillati; phylum Bacillota; class Bacilli; order Caryophanales; family Bacillaceae; genus Bacillus; species Bacillus sp. JJ675. Next base: position 86,929 of record NZ_JBALMR010000008.1, read on the forward strand.
GATGGACTTTTTCCCATCTGTCCTTATGAAGGACCCTGTTCACTTCGTCTTTAAACAACATGAAAAACGCCTCCTTATTCAGCCGTTTGGCACGGCCGCTTTTTCTGTGCTCCCCGTTCCGAACGTCTGAAAGACCGTTTTATGGCTGACGGGGTATACTTCTCTTCCGGCAAGCTGGTTGATGATAACTGAGTTGCGGTAGGCGCCGAGCCCCAGGTCAGGGGCTCCCACGCCGTGTGTATGCAGCTCCCCGTTTTGCACAAAGATGCGGTTGTCCGTTTTGGCCGTCGTCTTCAGCCGGTAATCTCGCGTTACGGCGAAGCGCCCGCTGTCATCCTTTTCGATCAGGCCGTTTATCGGGGCGAGAAATTCCGGCATTCTTTCTTTATAGCCCGTCGCCAGGATGACGGCATCGGCCCGTCGCTCGAACCGTTCTTCATTCACGCGGTGCGAGCAATGGAGAATGAAGCTTTCGGCTGCACGCTCGATGCGCTTGACCTCTGTCATCGATTGCAGGTCAAAGGATGCGGCGCGGCCTGCGGCTGTGCGCTCATACAGCAGATGATAGATGTCGGAAATTGTCTTCGCGCTGATCCCTTTGTAGAGCAAGTCTTGTTCTCTGAGCAGTTCATCTTTTTTCCATTGCGGAAGCTGATAGAAAAAATCGATATAATCTGGCGAAAAGTATTCAAGGCCGAGATTCGAATATTCCATCGGAAAGAAGCCTTTTGAGCGGGTCAGCCAGCTCACATGCCGGGCGCAGCCGCCAGCCGCCAGATCGTAAAATATTTCCGCCGCGCTTTGGCCTGAGCCGACGACGGCAACCGTTTTTCCCTTGAATCCATCGCGTTTTTTCATTAAATAGTCGGAAGAGTGGAATACCTCGCCGCCGAGCGCATCCCTTAAAGGTTCCGGAACGTGCGGACCGGTCCCGATGCCGAGCGCGATATGCCTGCTGAAATAGACGGATTCGGCTCCGTTCGTTTGGTCGACGACCCGCACTTCGTAGACAGCGCCGTTAACGGTTTCAACCAGGGCTATGCTCTCAACGTTCATGCCGAAGCGGCAGGAATCGAGGCTTTCGGCAACCCATTGGCAGTAATGGTTATATTCCGCTCTCGGAATGTGGAAATTTTCCAAAAAGTAAAACGAGTAAAGCCGGTTATGCTTTTGAAGATAGTTCAAAAAGCTGTATTTGTTCGTCACATCGGCCATGCTTGCCAAGTCGGCCAAAAACGGCACCTGCAAGGTCGTCCCTTCGATCAGCAATCCGGGATGCCAGTTAAAGCTGCCGTTCCGTTCAAAAAACAGCGCATCGATCTCAGGCACGGAATCAGCTAAAGCTGCGAGGCCGAGATTAAAAGGTCCGATGCCGACGCCGATCACATCGTATACATCATTTTGTTTGCATGTTGAGTTCATGTCTTTTCTCCTTTTCAAAAAAGCGTTTTCGATCACAAAACATCAATAGTCCCCTTTTATCAGGAAGGGTTACGGGTTTGACCGGCCGGAAGCCTGCTTTTTCAAAGATATGAATCATTTTTTTATTGCGGATATCCGGCTCTGCAATCACCTTCTCGGTCTCAGGCGCCTCAAATTGCAGCCTGACCATCGCTTCCAAAAGCGGTAGTGCCAAGCCTTTTCCCAAATACGCCTTTTCCCCGATTAAGAGGTGGACGCCCTGATCATATGGCGCATTTTCATAATGGTGTTCGATGATGTCCCCTTTGACCCAGTACGATTCCCAGTAGCTCATCGGCACGCCGTCAATACAGCCGATGTACAGCGTCTGATGAGGGTCTGTGATCGCTTTGTGAAAATGCACCTCAAATTCCGGAAGCGGCATATTCAAATGCCAAAACGGGATCACATGCTCTTCTTGCATCCATCGGTATACGAGGGATATGTCCCTTTCGTAATCAGCCTTTCGAAACGTGATTCTTCTACTCATGGACGGCAGCCGCCTCCCTCAGAAGCGGATTTGCGACAGACGTGTAGCGGGACTGCGTTTCAAGCGAACCCGTCAGTTCATCCATGTCGTAAAAGCGCGTCAAGAGGTTTGCTTTGCACGGAAGCGCAGGAAAGCGCAGCAGGCTGTCCGTCAATTCGGTGATGCCGTACGTTTTCTCCGCTTCTAAAAGCCGTTCCCTGATCATCGCGAGCAGTGCTTCTTCCCTGATCAGTCCTTCCGACCCGAACCCATTTACAAGTCCAAACAAGTGGTTGAAGAAGAAATAATAGCGCAGCCTTTCGACGGCAACCCCGTCTGAGCAGATCGTCTCGCTTTTTTCGCTTAAATCCGGGGCAAGCCCGGAAAGAATGTGCACCTTTGATTCGCTGTAGTAATAGCCCTGGTTGTCCCTGTAATAAAACGTTTCCGGATAGCCGTTTTTCAGGCGAACGACGGCGTTTTGCTGGTGGGCTTCGATCGCAAGGCCGTATGTTTCAAACAGCCATAAGACAGGGTCAAGCGAAATGGACAAATACTTGTCAAACCAATCGGCGCTCACATCCTCTGTCGGCCGTCCTTCCCGGGCTGCCAGCGTTTTGATGATCGAACCGAGCCTTGATTCTTTTCCGTATGCATGGTCCTGGCATAAACCGGCGACAAGTGTTGCGGAACGGTCGTCTTCATAAAACGGATTTTCCCTGATCACGACTTCAAATCCGGACTCTCCGTTTTCTCCTTTGATTGAAAGATAGGCCGGGTCCTTGATCACGCGGAAGCCGGGAAATTTGTCCTTCAGTCTTTCACCGAGCTCTGTTTCGAGAAGGCGAGCCATCTCAACGCCCCTGTCAAGTTCCTTTTGCTTGTTGACGCGGAGCGAATTCGTGATTTTGATCGGGACCGAAAATTTGTACATAAACCTTGAGCGTTTGCTGTATACTGTGCGGACAGAGGAGGTTGCCGTAAACGTCCGTCCTTTTGCTCCAAGGTATGTAAGCACTCCTTCATCGATCAGCCTTTTGACGAACGGTTTATCCAACAGGGCTCTTGCTTGCAAGGGATGGGCCGGGATCAGCACAAAATCGGGGTTCCTTGTCTCTTTTTCAAGCCATTTTTTATCAACGGATGGGTCGTTTCTCAGTTCTTCTTCAATCAACAGCGGCGCTTTCGTGCCTGCCGCTGAATCATGAAGCACGAGTGAAGCATGCGCTTTAAAGTAGTGAAGCTGAAATTCCCCCTTCAATTCGGGTGAAAAGATTTTTTCTTCTTCATCCGTCATCCCCTGCCTGCTTTTCGGCGTCGGGTGCATGAGATGTCCCAAAAGAAGCGACTGCTCGGCTTCGATAAAGGAAAAGTCAGCTGCGTTCAGCTCTTCCTGATCATTCGCCCTTTCTTCGACATAGCGGCGGATATTGCGGCAGCTCAGCACCACCCTGAGCATGAATTCATCCTCTGCGACCCTGTTGTTTTGCTGAAGAAGCAATTCTTTTGACGCGAGGGCGACGAGTGTGACGTAGTCGAGCGGAAGCTCTTTTCCGTCCCTATTTATTCTGTAATAAAGCGGAAAGGAGAACAGGTGCCTCCCCGTTTCCGACCAATATTTCACAGGGGCGATCAGCTCGATTTGCTGATACGCAAGCGGCACAATCAGCATCTTCCCGGCTCCGGTCCGGGTTTCTGCCGCTTTGATACCGGTCTCCCGCAAATAGCAATTTAAAAAGCTTTGCATCGTAGCATGTTCTGCAATTTCTTGATAAGAACCCATCATTTTACCCTCCTGCTTTTCAAATACAAGCCTGCAAGCTCTTCGATCTCGCAAAGAACGTCTTCAATGTCAGAAAGAGCTGTTCTCGGATTAAGAAGCGTAAATTTTAAATACGTTTTCCCGTCTGCTGTCGTTTTAGCGATGACGGCCCGTCCGGTTTGAAACAGTTCCCGGTGGACGTATTTGTTTACATCATCATTTTCTTCGTCATCGTCTCCGGCCAGATGGCGGAAGACGACAGCGTTCAGCTCAGGGCGCGGATTCAGCAGTTCGAAATGATCTTTTGCCGCAATCCTTTGCGCCGCGGCTTCTGCTAAGACGAACGTTCCGTCAATCATATCGGCAAATGAATTTTCGCCGAGGACGCGCAGCGAGATCAACAGCTTTAAAGCGTCAAAGCGCCTTGTTGTTTGAAGCGATTTATTGACGAGGTGCACGAGACCGTCAGCTTCATCCTCTTCAGGATTCAAATAAGCGGCATGATGATCAATAAAGCGGAAAAGCCTCCTGTCTTTCACGAGAAATGCCCCGCAGCTGACCGGCTGGTAAAACAGCTTGTGGAAATCAACGCTGACAGAATCGGCCCGTTCGATTCCGGCCAATTTATCGCGCCGCATTTTACTCATGATCAAAGCTCCGCCGTATGCCGCGTCTACGTGGAGCCAGAGGCCGCTTCTGCCGGCCGCATCCGCGAGCTCTGACAGCGGGTCAATGCTTCCGAAGTCGGTCGTTCCGCATGTCGCAACGAGCGCAAACGGATAAAGGCCGGAATCTTTCAGCATGTCTGTTTTCTTCTGTAAATCGAAGAGGCACATCCGCTTGTTTTCATCCGTGTCGACAAGAACGACGGCACGCTCGCCCAATCCCAGCTGTGAAGCCGACCGTTTCACGGTGAAATGGGCGTCCTTTGAACAAAGAATCCGCAGACGGTCTGCTTCAGGAGGCAGTCCGTCTTTTTGCACATTCCAGTTCCACCGCTTTTCGCAATACGCATCGCGCGCCAACAGCAGCCCCATGTGATTCGACTGCGTCCCGCCGCTCGTAAACGTCCCGTCCGCTTCCTTGCCGTAATGAAATTTCCGGCAGAGCCACTGCACCATTTCCTCTTCGATCAAGGACGCTGCCCCGCTTTGGTCAAATGAATCCATCGACAGGTTCATGACGCTGATCAGCATTTCCGCTGCCACAGCCGGAATCACAGGCGGACAATGAAGATGCGCGATGCATTTCGGATGCTCGACACGGATGCGGTTCTGCAGGCAGACTTCCTGTAATTGTTCAAGAACGCTCTCAAGCGGCTCGCCCGTTTCGCGAAACGAGCAGACGTTTCTGACGGGACCGTCCAATTCGTGCGGCATGTTTCCGCTGTACGGATCCGCGTCCCTCTTCCATTCGTCCGACAAGATGTTCACAACGGCCTCAACTGCTTTCCGGTAGGCTTCGATTCCCTGTTTGCCGCCGTGCATGAAGAGGGAATCGAAGGTTCTCTCCTTACTTGAGAGCTTCATAGACAGCCTCTTTGAAAATCGCTGTGATGTCGGCGATTTGCTCTTCCGTCACGATCAAAGGCGGCAAAAAGCGGATGACGCTGCCGTGGCGGCCGCCTGTTTCGACGATCAGGCCTTTTTCAAAGCATTTTCTTTGGATCTTTGCTGCAAGCTCCGGATCGGCCGGCGGGGTGCCGGCAGCGCTTTGTTTTTGGAGCGGGGAGACGATTTCTGCGCCGATCATCAGGCCCCGACCTCTGACATCGCCGATTTCGGGGATATGGCGCTGTATGTCCTGTAAATGCTGCATGAATTTGGCGCCGGCTTTTTCCACGTGTAGCAGAATGCCGTTTTCTTTCATGTATTTTAATGTTGCCGTTCCGGCCGCCATTGCCATCTGATTTCCCCTGAATGTACCGATGTGCGCGCCCGGGGCCCACTGGTCTAGGTCACGGTCATAGACGACGACAGACAGCGGCAGGCTTCCGCCGATCGCTTTCGACAGGACGATGACATCAGGTATGATGCCGGCGTGTTCAAACGCAAACATTTTTCCGGTTCTGCCGATTCCGGTCTGCACCTCGTCGATGATCAGCGGGATGCCGCGTTCTTTTGTGATTCTTCTCATTTCCCTTATCCATTCGGCACGCGCCGGGACAGAGCCGCCTTCGCCTTGGACGGCTTCAAAAATCATCCCCGCCGGAGGCAGGATACCGCTTTCAGGATCGTCGAGCACGTTTTCGATATATGCGCTTGACAGGCGGTGGGTCTCCTCTCCGCCGGCTCCGAACGGGCAGCGGTACTCATAAGGGTACGGGAGAAAATGAACATCAGGCATCAGCCCCTGGACGTTTTCTTTCGGTGACAAATTGCCGCTTAACGCCATCGTTCCGTGAGTTGCCCCGTGGTATCCGCCTTGAAACGACAGGATGCTTCTCCTGCCTGTCGCCGTTTTCACAAGCTTGATTGCGGCTTCAATCGCATCGCCGCCTGTCGGACCGCAAAACTGAATCTTCGCCCGCTTGGCAAATGATTCAGGAAGGCTTGCAAACACTTCGCTGATGAACTCTTCTTTTATTTCAGACGTGATATCAAGCGTGTGCAGAGGGCGCTTTTCATCGATCATTTTTTGAATCGCTTCAATGACAACTGGATGATTATGACCGAGCGCAAGCGTACCCGCACCTGCCAGGCAGTCGTAATATTGCTTTCCATCCGCATCCGTCACAAAAATGCCTTCGGCCGTTTGCATGGCAAGCGGAAACCGCCTCGGATATGAACGTGCGTTTGATTCTCTTCTATTTTGCTGCTCCAAAAACACTCGATTTTTAGAACTGGTTTGTACAGACATGAAAAGCACTCCTCCAATTGATAAAGATTATCATTTTCAATGACAAAAAAAGTGTATATTTTGTGACACGGGCCTGTCAATAAGATTCGGAAAAATGTGATTTTTCTCATAAGAAGGTGTCTCTTCGCTTTGCTGACATTCTTAATACGAATCAAAAGTCATTTTATAATGGAAATTACTGTTTTTTACCATTGTCTTTTAGACCTGAATTGGAGATTGTGTATTGGGGAGGAATAGGCCGGCTTGCCCCGCCGGCCTTATGAAGGCGTTCGTCACATCAGTTCCCGCGCCAGTTCCGCAACCGTTCGGATGCCTGTTTCGAGATCGGATATAGAGGCGTAGGAGTAGGACAGTCTGATGCTTTGTTTTGCTTCTTTATCATATAGCGTTCCAGGGTTGATCAGGACATTTCTCTTCAGCGCCCTTTCGAATAACGTATTGAGCGGCAGCGGTTTATGAAATGTGACCCAAATGTAAAATCCGCCGCTCGGCTTTTCCCAGGTTGCGATCGCCCCGCAATGGGCTTTAAGACTGCGAAGCGCTGCATCACGCCTGATTTTCAGCTTTTTTCTGATCTCCATGAGGTGTTTTTCGTAAAGGCCGCCCGAAAGCCATTTGGCAGCAGCCCATTGGGAAAGCGAGCTTGAGCCGTAATCCGCCTGCATTTTAATGTCAGCCAGCCTTTCGATGACGGGCTCGGGACCAGCGACCCAGCCAATGCGCAGACCTGGGCTGACGGTCTTTGACAGCGTCCCGACATAAAGGACGCTGCCGTCCTGATCAAAGGCTTTCAGCGGCGGAGGCGGCGGACCGTCGAGCCATAAATCGCCGTATGCATCGTCCTCGATGATCGGAAGGGAGTACGCTTTGCTGATTCGAATCAGCTCTTTTTTTCTGTCTTCCGACATTTGTCTGCCCGTCGGGTTGTGGAATGACGGAATCGTGTACAAAAGGTCTGCACCGTATTGCTTTTTGCATGCCGGGATGAATGCGGGATCAAGTCCACTTTCATCAACCGGGATCCCGAAGAGCCTCATCTCCATCGATTGGAAAACGTGCAGCGAGTACAGGTATGACGGCCTTTCCGTGAGTACGGCCGATCTTCGCTTCAGAAGGCCGACCGCGATGAGCTGCAAAGCCTGCAAGGCGCCGGAGACGATTAAAATGGAGTCCGGCGAAGTATTCACCCCTTTTCGCTTTAGATGCTCTGCCACCGCTTCCCTTGCATAGCGGTTTCCTTTCGGCTCTTCATAGCCAAGCGACAGTTGTTGTTCAACTTCAGCACCTGCGAGAACCTCTTTCATTTGCCTGTAAGGCAAGAGCTCAGGCGACAATTCTCCCGTTCCGAGTCTGATCATGCCTTCATTGAATTCCTGCCGGTTGATTTCCTGAATCGTCGTCGAATTCGGGCGGTGAATCCCCGACCGGACATAGCTTGTCCAATCGAGCGGCCGCACGGCGGAGAGGCTTTTCCACGTATGATTCGTCACTTTTGTTCCGCCTCCCCGCTTTCCTTCAAGAAGGCCTCTCGCGGTTAATTCGTCAATCGCCGCGGTCACCGTGCTCCGGTTAACCCGGAAGACATCGGCAAGCTTTCGCTGGGAAGGGATTTTCGTTCCGGCAGGCCATTCCCCTTTTACAATTTTTCCCTTGATGATCTGTTCGATTTGCTGATACAGCGGAATTTCTGAGTTTCGGTTCAGCCGATTATTCATGCGTCGTTTTCGCTCCTTTTTTCAACTATATCATTTGGCTGGGCTCTTATACCATCCAAATGGCTGGAGACAAGATCCGCTCCCCGCACTACAATAAAACAGACGTTTTTTGATGAAAGGAGTTTTTGCTAACAATGAACGCAGCAATTCACGGAATGATTCTCGCTTTTGGGCTGATTTTGCCCTTAGGCGCGCAAAACGTTTTTATCTTTCAGCAAGGTGCAGTTTCACAAAGCTTTTGGCGGGTGCTGCCGCTTGTCGTTTCCGCTTCATTATGCGACACGCTGCTCATTATCGCCGCGGTCACAGGCGTTTCCGCGGCTGTCGCCGGGATCCCCGCCGTAAAGATTGTCTTGATTGCAGCAGGCACTTGCTTTCTCCTCTTTATAGGATGGGTCACATGGAACAGCAGGCCCTCCGGAGAAGACACCGGTTCTTTAGGCATGACGGCGAAAAAGCAGATCGCTTTTGCGGCGGCCGTATCCCTTTTAAATCCTCATGCAATCCTTGATATCGTCGGGGTGATCGGTACCAATTCGTTGACATACGACGGCCGGGAAAAGTGGCTGTTTACCGGATCTTGCATCTTCGTTTCGTGGATATGGTTTGCCGGACTCGCCTCGGCAGGGCGAATCCTCAGGAGGCTCGATTCGCGCGGATCCGTACTGATCTTCTTTAATAAAATCTCCGGTGTCATGATGTGGATGCTCGCCGTTTATCTCGGCGCCTCGTTATTTGCTTAAACTCGGGGCTTCCCCGGGTTTCGCCGTTTAAGTCTCCTGTATAAATTAAGCTTCGGAGAGCACAATAAACACATCTGGAAAGCGCCGGAAACCATTTTGATCAATCGCTGATGAGGGATGCCGATGTTTCGAAAATACAGACTAACGACGATAGATCACATCTCAGGTGCAAAAACCGCTCTTAGTACTGAATCCGTTCAAGAAGCAATCAAAGGCATGGCAGATGCCAAAGTGGAAGAACATGAAACGGAAAGCGGACAAAAAGCCGTATTTTACTTTATCAATACGATCATTGACGGGGGTCTCCTTCAGCAAGCGATTATCAAACCCCTTATCAACTGTTCGGAAGAAACGGTATACCTCTCTTTAAAAAGCTTGGTGTCAAATGTTTTGCATGTTGAATCTTTTGCTGAAGCAAAAGAGCATCTGATGACAGGATCTGTGTTGATACACGATCCGCTTGAGAAGCAGTGGTTCGCGATACCGATGAGAAATCAATTGGGGCGCCCAATTGAATCTTCTCTTACGGAAACGGTAATATACGGGCCAAAAGACAGCTTCACTGAACAGATCGGGATCAATTTGTCTTTGATACGGAGACGCCTGCCTTTGACAAATTTAAAAACGGAAAGCTTAACAGCCGGAACGTTGAGCAAAACTTCTGTCATGATCGTCTATATTGCCGGCCTGACCAACCGTGAATTTGTAGAGGATGTGAAAAAAAGAATTTCGGAGATCGATTTTGATACGGTCTTTGATTCTGCTCAGCTTGCAGAACTAATTGAGGGTCACCATTATTCGATCTTCCCCCAGTTTCAGCAGACAGAGCGCCCGGATATTTGCGTGTACAATTTGAGCATCGGCAAAATCACCATTTTGGTCGATAATACACCGTACGCTCTAAATGCGCCGATTACGTTTTTTCACCTTTTCCATTCGCCTGAAGATTATACAATCCGCTGGCCGATATCTAGCTTTCTCAGATGTCTTCGTTATTTTAGCTTTTTTCTGTCGATCATGTTGATCCCTATTTATGTGGCGTTATCGACCCATCATTATCATATGATCCCTCTGCAGATTCTTTTTGTTTTGATCGAATCGCGAAGCAAGGTCCCGTTCAACCCGTTTTGGGAAGCCGCCCTCATGCTGATCGTCATCGAAATCATTAAGGAAGCAAGCGTGCGTATGCCTGTCAAATCAAGCTCGACATTGGGAGTCATTTCCGGAATCATCATCGGAGAAGCAGCGGTTCAAGCCGGTTTCGTCAGCAAAGTTTTAATTGTTCTCGTCGGAATTTCAACGGTCGCTTCTTTTTTGGTGCCGAATTACATGGTGGCAAAAGGCTATACGTTAATGCATTTTATCATGCTCGTGTTAACGGCTTGCCTCGGCTTTTTCGGAATGATCTTCGGGCTGATCGGGCTGTTTGTCCATTTGAATGGGCTCACTTCCCTGAAACAGCCTTATTTTGCGCCGTTCTCGCCTTTATATTTAAGGGATTGGCTCGATCTATTCATCCGCAGTCCGCTAATCTGGCTGAAAAGGCGACCGGGAATTTTTACACCCCCTTCAAAAATGGAGATATGGCAAAAGGAGGTGATCGGGTGAACCCCTTCACGCTATTTAACAAAACGCGGCCTCTTGACGGCCTGTATATGATCTTTATCACCAACCAGATGCAGGTTCTTTTCTATATCCTGGTCCTGCCGATGTATTTGGTTCACCCTTACATGATCTTCATCATGATTGCGATCGGGATGCCGTCACAGTTGAATTTGGTTATTTTATCAAAGTTCCTGAAGGCACATCCTGCTGCCAGGGGATATGAGGGCTTTGCAGAGCTTTTCGGCGAAAGAAAACTCCGCTTTTTCGTTTTGATCGGCCTGCTTCAGCTGTCCGTCAAAATCATGATTATGGTCGTAAGCTACGCTGAAAGCGTCCGCCACTTTATTTTTCCGGCTATCAATATTAACTGGCTTGTGTTGTTTATCATTTTAATCGGCGGTTATACGGCTTCCCGCGGGATGGAAATACGATGAGGTTTGTGATCATTGCGTTCATGTCGTCATTTTGGATCGTTTTTTTGTTTATCAGATTCTATGTTCCCCCGATCGCTTCGCTGAATAATTTATACCCGCTCATTCCGTTTGAATGGACCAGGCAGTCATGGAAAGCGCTGCTTGTGACCTGATCTGCGTTTTCGAGTCCCGAATATCTGATTTGCCTGGCTCCCTGGTTCAGCAAACATACGAAAGTGCTGAAATGCTTAACGATCGGAAATGCGATTTCGCTCTTTGAATATTTGCTGCTGTTCATAGCATCATTATTTTTTTACGGTTCTTCCTATTTGCGTGAAACCCTTTTTCCGGTGATGAACATGCTGCGCTATCTGCAATCGCCGGTCTTGGAACGAATCGATACCTTGTTGCTGTCTGCTCATATGTTTCATTTCGCATTCGTCATTGCAATCTTTCTTCTATGTTTCTACGGAGGAGTGAGCATCCTGTTGAAAAAAGTTTCAAAGCCTGTGACGAGAAAAGGATTTTACTCAAGCATCCTTTTCATTTTGGCAGGCACTCTCGTATTAAGCACATGGTTTTGGAAAACGGGCGAACAGCAAAACATATGGTTTTTGCTTGAAGTATCGATCGGTGCCGTCACTTACACGCTGGTTCCTTCATTACTCGTCATAGCCGGCAAGCTAAAGGGGCGTATGGAATGACACAAAGAAAAGCTGCTTTATTATACATTGCGATCACTTTTTTATTGACAGCACAGGGATGTTCTCCATTTGTTGAAAACAACGAGATTGAAGAAATCTCGCCCGTCACATTTTGGTTCATCAAAGAAGCGGGTAACGGAAAGCTGTCCATGAGCACGCTCGTCCCGCCGATTGGATTTGAAGAAAAGCGGATTTTTAATAAAGAAGTCAAAATGGTCAAGCAGTTTGGAAAAAATTTCGACTTAAATTACTATAACGAATTAAAAAACGGACAGCTTCGGATGGTTATGATTGAAGAAAGGCTTGCCAGGAAAGGGATTATAAAGATCGTGAACTCTCTGCTATCCGATGCGAAAATCGGCCCGCGCCTTTACCTCATCATTGTTAATGGGGATTTTGACAAATATATGACTAATGCACTAAAGGAAAGCAAAAAGTTCGATTTCTACCTTTATCAAACATTGCGTCATTATGAAAAAGCAAGCCAGGGAGAGATGAGCATCGTTAATCTGCATCATTTCAAAAATCAGCTTTATACTCATTTTTCTGATCCGTACGCCCCGGTGTTCCAAACAGATGGATATCATTTCAAATATGAAGGCACCGCCCTGTTTCAAGATGATAAACTGGCAAACGTTATTTCAGGAATCGATGATCAAACCTTTCAGATCATCAACAATAATCGATATCTCAAATATTTCCCCCTTCCCGGGCATTCGATTGTGCTTGGCCAGGCACGATCGGCGGTCTATTTCGAATTGAACGAAAAAAAGACGGCGTTAACAATGAATGTCAGCGTTAACGCCGGAATCGAAGAATATGACGGAGAGAAAAACCTCCAGGATCAAAGAGAATTCGACATGCTTGTCCAAGATATCGAATCTGAATTGGAAAGGCGGACAGCCGGCCTGCTGAAAAAAATGCAGCAGGTCAAAGCAGATCCTCTCGAAATCGGCGGTGAAGCGCTGTTCCCGTTCACAAAGCCGATGAGCGATGAACATTGGGAGAAATTGTGGGAAAACATGGATATTAAAGTTCGTTATCAAGTGAAACTCAGACCGATAACAAACACGCAATGATTTCGTTTAAAAAGGTCGCACATCACAATTCAAGTCCGTTTTGACCGATCGGCTTGTTTTCCCAGACGATCCCCATCGCCCAGCCCATCCGGCGGAATGTGCAGCCCGGAAGCAATGGTCCGTAAAGATCGTAGTATGCTTGTTCTGAAAGGTATTTGTCTGCCGCTAAATGTTCAAGCCACGGTTTTGAGGTCTGATGCCTGAACACCCTTGCGGCACTTTTTATTCCGAATGTAAAACAGTTGGGAAAAAATTCTCGAATCGCTCCCAGCACATACACATACGCGGGCGGCGTCTCAACCTCTGATACATTATCGATGATGACGATCTTTCCTCCTGGATGCAATAATTCTTTCATTCTGCAGATCACATTCGGCACATCTTCCAAATGATGAAATGTCGTCCTGCTGACAATGAAATCAAAGAGACCGGAGAATCGAAGATCATTCGCATCCATTTTCAAATATTCGGTATTTGGGACCCGGCGTTTACGCCTGGCGATCTCCAGCATTTCATTTGATAGATCAATGCCAATCACATGATCAAAATGACCGGACAGCTCGTGAGCGAGCAAGCCTGTGCCGCAGCCAATGTCTAATGCCGTCCCCTTTTTTAAAGGCATGTTGGACAGAAAAAATGAATGATCATTCAAAAGGCTTGCTGCAAAATCGTATTCTTCAGCGACTTTATCAAACTGAACGCCGGCTGTGCCCATCTATATCCCCCTTGTCAGAAAACCTCCAACAGCTTGTGTCTGGAAGTCCATGCTTCGATTCTTTTTTAAAGAATACGAATGAATCGATCATTTATTAAGGGTCTGCGGGATTGTTCGCGCGTGCGTGTCCCGCCCTTTCTAAACCGTCATCCGCCCCGCCTGATTCTGAAGGTTGACAGGCTTGCCTCTTTTATATGATTCGGTTGCCGCGATCGCGATTTCCAGATTAATGGTCGCGTCATGAGCGGTTACGATCGGTTTTGTCTGATTGCGGACGCATTCGGCAAAATGTTCAAGCTCCAGACAATACGCTTCATGAAACCTCGTCTGAAAATCGGGAATGATGTCATAGCTGCTGCCTTTTCCGGTGAGCATCGTCACCGGTTTGTTTCTGAGCGATCCGACAAAAATGCTGCCTTCGGTTCCGATGATTTCAGCGCGAATGTCATAGCCGTGAGGAGAATTCCGGCTCGCCTCCGTATCGCCGGCTGCTCCTGAATCGAATTCCATATAGGTCAGCGCCTGATCGACGTCCCCGCATTCGGCCATAAAGTCATGCTTTACAACCCGGCCGTGCCCCGATACAGAAGTGATTTCGGCGCCCATTACATAGCGCGCAATATCATAATCATGGATGGAACAATCGACAAAAATGCCGCCGCTGTTTTTAATAAATTCAGCCGGCGGGGAACCGAAGTCACGCGTAAATCCTTTAAAATAGACGGGTTTGCCGATCTCGCCGGCATCGATTCTTCTTTTCGCATCGGCATATGCCGGATCGAACCGCCTCATAAAGCCGACCTGGCAAATGACGCCGGCCTCCTCGATTTTTGCTGTGACCTCTTTTGATTCCTCAAGGCTGAGTGTCAGCGGCTTTTCGACAAAAATCTGCTTCCCGCAATCGGCCGCCTTTTTAATGATTTCCGCATGAGTCGTCGTCGGCGTGACGATAATGACGGCCTCAATATCCGGATCTTCCAGGATTTCGTACGGATCCTCTGACCATTTTTCGACTGAAAGCTCTGAAGCCGCCTGCTCTGCCTTTCCTTTGAGCGGATCGGCTACAGCCGCAAGCTCCGCCCCTTGTACTGCGGTTTTTAAGTTTTTCGCATGATAAAGGCCGAGCCTCCCCAATCCCAATACTGCACATTTCACGGTTTTTTCCACGTTTTTTTCTCCCTTCGCTGTTTATTCGTCTGACGGCGGCCCGTCCGATTTGTAAGCGTTTTATTTTTGTAGCAGGCTAAGACGGGTTCTATCGCGGAATATGGCTCCCCGCTTATTGAGAAAGCGCTTGCTCAAATTCGATTCCATTTTATCGCTGATTAATTGCTTCCGCAATACTTTTTTATAATTTTGTCAGATCAATGATGGTGCGTTCGGAAAAAATTAAGGACAAGCGCTTGCTCCCTCCTGCAAAAAAAGAGCCGCTTTTTGAATTAATTAAAGCTGCCCTTTTCCTGTGTTTTTTCTGTTGTTCGCGGCCGAGCCGTCGACTGTCTGATGATAAGCTCCGGTGCTAAAATCGTCTTGCTTTTTGATTTTTTCGCGCCGCGAATCTCTTCCGCAAGCAGTTCGACAACGCGGCGCCCCATTTCTTCGATCGGCTGGGAAACGGTAGTGAGCGGCGGAGCGACCATTTCGGCCAGCATCGTATTATCAAAGCCGATCACCGATACATCCCCGGGCACTTCCAGCCCCCATTCCTTCGCCGTCTGGATCACTGCACAGGCGAGCACATCATTGATCGCCAAAACAGCTGTCGGTACCTTTTGAGAGAATATGGATGCCGCGGCTTTTTTACCGCCTTGAAGGGAGAAGCCGTTTCCTGCCGTCAGCAACTCTCCGGCGGCAATCCCTGCTTCATCCATCGCTTTTTTAAAGCCCTTCAGACGGTCTTTTTCACACGTTGTCGTTCCGTCGCCGATCACACAGGCGATGCTTTTATGGCCGAGCGAGATTAAATGCTTTGCCGCTATATATCCGGCCATCAAGTCGTCAATAACCACGACATCCATCGGAAAAAGAGCGCGGTCCTGCGAAATCATGACGAGCGGTATGCCTTCATCGGCGATATCCTCAACCGCCGCCAAGCTCTCTTTGTTTTCAATGCCTGTCGCAAAAATGATTCCGTCGACATTTTTTTGCCTCAGCACTGAAAAATATTTTGTCTCTTTTTTCGGGTCCCTGTCCGTGGAACACATGATGATGCTGAATCCGAGCTCATCCGCCCGTTCTTCCACGCTTTTGGCCAGTTCGCCGAAAAAAGGGTTGGAGATATCAGGCGTCAGAAGGCCGATGATGTTCGTCCGCTTCCCGGTCAGCGCTGATGCATGGACATTCGGCTGATAATTGAGGTCTTTCATAACCTCGAATACTTTTTGTCTTGTCGATTGGCTGATTCTCCCGGTGTTGTTGATCACGCGCGACACCGTGGAAATCGAAACGCCGGCCGCTTCTGCCACATCATAAATCGTGATTTTCATATTTTCTCCCTCATCCGTATTCTATCTCGTCGTTTATTATAGAATGCGGCAGCCTTCTCCGCAAATATGCTCCCACTCTTCCCTCAATATTCCGTATCTATTGAATCATAGTAAACCCCATCGTAATACCTGACTTTTCGAAGCCGCCCTTCCAATGTAAAACCCGCTTTTTCCGCGCACTTCATCATCCGCCCGTTCCCGGACCACGTCGTCATCCCGATTCTTTCAACATCGATGTTTTCAAACAACCAGCCGACCCACAGCTTCACCGCTTCAGTGCCGTATCCGCCGTTCCAAAACTGTGGATCATAGATGACGATGCCGCATTCAAGCCAGCGGGTCGGCCTGCATTCCCAATAATAAGAAACCGTCCCCTTAAACCGTCCGTCAATCTCTATCGCTGCATAGCGGGGCGACTTTTCTTTCAATAGCGGCAAGAATGATTCTGCAAAATATTGATACGGCTCAGGCTGGAGCGGAAAATAAGGCGCATCCCACTTTTTCCATTCAGGTTTTTTTGTCCCATAGATCATAGTCCATAACTCAGGAACGTCATCCATCGTAATCTGACGCAATTTGACTTTATCGCCGCATATGGAGTCCATGTGTTTTCTCCTCCGATCCGTTTTTTCCTATACCTTATTCGATGCTCCTCTTGATCATCCTTCTGTACTCGACAGGCGACATGCCTTCCATCTGTTTGAAAAGCTTTGAAAAATACGTCGGATCGTCGATGCCGACTTGTTCGGCGATCGATGACATTTTGTCATTTGTCACCGAAAGCAGCCGTTTTGCTTCATGCATGCGCGCCTTGTTGGCATACTGCCCCGGCGTTTGGCCGAACACTTTTTGCATGCAGCGGGTGATGTAGTCCTGGTGATAATGCAGAGCGGCCGACAGCTGATCCATGCTGAGCTTTTCTTTGTAGTGGCGGTCGATATAGCGCTGCGCTTCCGATGCCACCCGTTCATTCGCGGAAGGAATGCGGAATGCCTCTTTTTGCAGGTGAATGAGCAGCTCTTCGAACAGGAGCTGTTTTCTGAGAGGCAAATCCGAATTTTCGGCAGAATCATCAAGCAAGCTTCTAAACTGCTTTTCTATAAAAGCCTTTTGATCGACTTTCCCTTTTCTCGGAAGTCTCAGGCTGTATAAAGGGGGCGTTTCAAACGTTCCGTGCTCAAGCTTGAGTCCGGTCCAGTTCTCACCTCCCTGATCCGCCAATTCGTACGCCTCCTCTTGAAAGTGGAGCCAGAAATAATGGGTATCCTCCAGACAGCCCTGATGTCCGTAATGCTCCAGCCCCGGGATGAGGATGATGTACTCCCCCTCTGTGACGCGGAAAGGCTTGCCGCCTTCGGTCAAAAACAGCTCCCCTTTTATGACATATAAGAGGTCAAAGACGGAATATTCACGTTTCACGTGTTTTTCCCCTGTTTTGAATACCCCTTCTCCGCAGGTGATCAGAACAGGCAGCGGCGGAATCTTGAAGATGACATGATCCAATGCTCTTCCCCCCTTTGATTTGGTCGGATTTCTCCAAAAAGTATCGGTTTCGTCTCTTTTTATTATAAAAGGATGGCGTTACACTATTAAACGGATTTTTAAAAGAAAGGGGTCACCGCCATGAAGAAAACAAATGTTCAAAACCTCTCTTTATTTGCTTTGACATGGCCGATTTTTATCGAGGTTTCATTATATATGCTGATGGGAAACGCGGATACCCTGATGCTCAGCCAATATTCCGACGACAGCGTAGCGGCCGTCGGCGTCAGCAACCAAATGCTGAATTTGATCATCGTCATGTTCGGCTTCATCGCAACGGGTACCACAGTCATCATTTCACAGTTTTTAGGATCACGGCAGAAAAATGAAGCGATGGATGTCGGGTACGTCTCCATCAGCGCCAATTTTATCATCAGTCTTCTCATAAGCGCAGCCATTTATATGTTTGCAGAACCGCTTTTATTGATGATGGGGCTGTCGGCGGAACTGCTCGATGAAGCGAAAATCTTTTTGCAGATCGTCGGCGGACTGTCCTTTGTCCAGGCGCTGATCATGACGTACAGCGCGATCTTAAAAAGCTACGGACATACGAAGGATACAATGGCCGTCACGATCGGCATGAACATATTAAATATCGCCGGAAACTATCTCGTTATTTTCGGGCCGTTCGGCTTCCCTGTGCTCGGCGTTGCAGGGGTGGCGCTGTCTACTTCAACTGCCCGCGTCATCGGCCTATTGGCGATCGCCCTGCTCGTCAAAAAGCGCATCGGCATGCCGCTTTTATCAAAGCGCCTTTTCCTCATTCAAAAAGGCCATCTGAAAAAGCTGCTCAAAATCGGCATCCCTTCGGCCGGAGAACAGCTTTCATATAACGCGTCACAAATGATCGTCACCTATTTTATCACGCTCATGGGTGCACAGGCGCTGACGACAAAAGTATATGCGCAAAACTTGATGATGTTTATCATGCTTTTTGGAACGGCGATCAGCCAGGGAACGCAAATTTTGATCGGGCGCCATATCGGAGCCAAACAATTTGACGAAGCATACAGCAGATGCTTAAAAAGCCTGTGGTGGGCGCTGGCGATTACGACATTCACCTCCATTCTGCTGGCCGTTTTTTCAAAACCGCTGATCGGCATTTTCAGCCAAAATCCCGATATTATCGCGACAGCGAGCATGTTAATCATCATGACGATCATCCTCGAGCCCGGCCGTTCATTCAATGTGGTGATCATCAACTCGCTCAGAGCCGCCGGTGATGCGAAATATCCGGTCTATATGGCGATCATCTCCATGTGGGGAATCGGCCTGCCGATCGCATACATTTTCGGCATCCAGCTTGAACTCGGCCTTGCGGGAATTTGGTTTTCTTTTATTGCTGATGAATGGGTGAGAGGGATTATGATGTATAGAAGATGGAGATCAAAAATATGGCTCCAAAAAGGATTTGCGGCTTGATTATTCAAAAAGCACCCGCCTTGCTCCGGGTGCTTTCTTCTATTCTTCAATATCGATTCTGTAAGTCTCAAACCAGGTATGAATCTGCGCGAGGTGCGCGATGAGCTGCGGTCCCTTCATCAATTGGCCGTACCAGGGAACCTGAAAAGACGCGCCCTCCGTCTCGATCAGCTGATCGAGCTTTTTTCTGTCCAAAAAGGTGTGAAGGGCCGAATCCTTCTGCTGAATAAGCGACGCGAGCCAGCGTTTCACCGCTTTTGTATAAGCGGGATGATGCGTCTTCGGATACGGGCTTTTTTTGCGATATAAAATGTCGTCAGGCAAAATCCCTTCCAATGCTTTGCGGAAGACCCCTTTTTCCCGGTTTCCGTGCATTTTGTATTCCCACGGGATATTCCAAACGTATTCGACGAGCCTGTGATCGGCGAACGGCACCCTGACTTCAAGACTTGCACCCATGCTCATCCTGTCTTTCCGGTCAAGCAGCGTCGTCATAAACCAAAGCATATTTAAGTAAAACAGCTCTCTTCTTCTCTTATCCTCACCCGTTTCTCCGTCTAACACCGGCGTTTCTTTCACCGTTTCTTCGTATTTCGCCGTTACGTACTCCTTGAGGCCGAGCTTTTTCTGCCAGCCGCTGTTGAGAAGTCCGATCCGTTCCTCCATAGATCTCATCCATGGGAAACCTTTCACATCCTCTGCCGAATGAAACCACGGATACCCGCCGAAAATCTCATCTGCGCATTCCCCGGACAGGCTCACGACAAAATCCTTTTTGATTTCCCGGCAAAACCAAAGGAGCGACGAATCGACATCGGCCATTCCGGGCAAATCCCTGACGATGACCGCTTCCTCCAAATAGCCGGCGAGATCCTCCTGGGAAATGACGCAGTTGTGGTGAACGGTTCCGAATGCTTCCGACATTTTTCGGATCCACGGTCCGTCGGCATTCGGCTGAAACAAACTCGAGGTAAAATACTGCTCATTGTCCTCATAATCGACCGAAAACGTATGGAGCGGAGCTTTACCTTCTTTTTCAAAATGCTTAGCAGCAGTCGCCGTAATGGCGCTTGAATCGACGCCGCCTGACAAAAACGTGCATACGGGCACATCTGAAACAAGCTGTCTTGTCACGGCGTCTTCAAAAAGCGTTCTGACATTCAGAACGGTATCGGCAAAACTGTCGGGATGTTTTTCGCTTTTGACATTCCAATAGCGCCACACCGTCAAGCCGTCCTTTGAAAACAGCATGGCATGCCCCGGGCGGATTTCCCTAATCCCTTTAAAAACCCCGCTTCCCGGCGTTCTTGACGGACCGAGTCCGAATATTTCGGCAAGCCCCTCGCGATCAACCTTTGCTTTCACCTCTGGATGAGCGAGAATCGCCTTGATTTCAGAGCCGAACAGAAATGACGTACCGTGCTCGGAATAAAACAGCGGCTTGACCCCGAGGCGGTCTCTCGCCGCAAACAGAAGATCCCGCTCGTCATCCCAGACAGCAAACGCAAAGATTCCGTTCAGCCTGTGGATGCATTCTTCCTTCCATTCCATATAGGAGTGGAGCAGCACCTCTGTATCAGAGTGGCTCTTAAATCGGTGCCCCATCGCCAGAAGCTCTTTTCGCAAATCCTCTGTATTATAGAGCTCTCCGTTATAGCAAATCGTGTAGGTATGCCCTTGATGTGTGCGGGTCATCGGCTGTCTGCCGCCTTCCAAATCGACGACAGCCAGGCGCTTATGTCCGAATAAAACGTGATGCTTTCCCCAAATGTTTGTGTCATCGGGTCCTCTTTTCGAAAGCGTGTCAGTCATTTTCTCCATGACAGGCTGCTCTCGGACGAGCGGTTTTGTAAAGTCCACCCACCCCGTTATTCCACACATTGTCGATCAGCTCCAATTCTAATGTTCTTTCTCTTTTTAGGCTCACTTCCTTTGTCACTTTACTTATTTTATGCACCTTACAATAATAGTTGAATTGTCCATCAGAGACTTGTATGAGACAAGCCCGTTTTGGAGAAAAAGAAAAGGAAAGGAGACCAGCCATGGGAACGGAACGCGAGATGAGGATTTATGAAGAAGACCGCAGATGGATTTACGGAACGATTATCATGGACGAGGGAATCTGCCTGATCGAAAATGAGGAAGGGGATATATGTCTGTTTGAAAGCCTGAGAAGCCCGGGCGTCTATATCGATCTCGACGGCAAATGGGTGAAAGCGGAGCTCTTCGATCGGTTCGCCGCAACAGAAAGAGGCGAAAACATTCCATTAACAGGCGGTGAGGCAATCCGCTATTTGAAAACGGTAAAACAGGCATTTTTGGATTTTTTGTATGATTTGGACGACGGGCAGTTTTATTCGTTTTTAGACCAGTTGAACAGCCTCGGTTTTTCTGTTTTTGACTGCGTCTACGCCTTCAACGGCTTAAGCTTTTCGGCAAACCCTGCAACAGAAAAAGGCGCCTCGTTTTACCTGTTTTCAAACGATGTGAAACAATGCGCGCTCCAGCATCATTACGAACGGACCGGTGAGAGAAAAGACAGGTTTGAATGGACAACATCCGATGGGATAAGGATCGTGACTATATCAGCATACAAACCCCCCTCATAAAAAAAACACCAGCCCTTAAAACAGAACTGGTGCACGCGCTTAAAAGGTTTTAAAGCCCAGAGGAAGACGGAGCCCGAGCGCGATCGTTAAGAGCAGGACGATAATGAAGCCGATCCAAATCCCGGTGATCGGTTTTCCTTTTCTCTTGCGGATCAAGAGCATTTCCATCAATCCGACCGTCACAAGGCCGTGGATCGTCTTGCCTATGTATTCTCCTGTGTATACATTCGTCCAGGCAGCGAACCTAAACAAGATTTCCGCTCCCGTTAAGATCACCAAAATATAGAACAAGCGAAGAACCATATGTGCGATTTTCGCGCCTCTTTCATTTTTGACGGCATAAAGCGCATAAGTAACGAATACTAAAATGAGCGCAATCACCCAAGCCGTGATGTGCAAATGCGTCACCATATCGAATTCCCCCCTATCAGATCAGGTATTGCTTTTATATTATCATGAACCCGTCCATTAAACAAAAAAATGTGAACGCTGCCAATATCATGGTAAAGGCGCCGAATGATTTCAGCGCCGCTTTTTCCTCATGCTTTTTGAAATCTGCTTCCAGCGGTTTTTGTCTTGTATCATCGCCCGTTTGTCTTTTTTTCTCGCGATGTATTCCAGCTCTTTTTTGAGCTTGAGGTAGCTCTTCAAGCGGGAATGATCCAAGTCCCCTGCCAGGATGGCCGCTTGAACGGCGCATCCGGGCTCTTGATGATGGCTGCAATCGGTAAATTTGCAGGCAAGCGCCAGCTCCTCAACATCAGCGAAGCTTTGCTGAAAGCCTTCTTCAGATTCCCAGAGCTCAATTGCTCTCATGCCCGGCGTGTCGATTAAAACCCCTCCATCCGGAATCATAAACAGCTCCCTGTGCGTGGTCGTATGCCTCCCTCTGTCATCACCTTCGCGAACCTCTTGAACGGCCTGACGGTTTTCGTTCAGGAAAAAATTCATCATCGTCGATTTTCCCGCTCCTGACGAGCCTAAAAGCGCCGCTGTCTCTCCCTCTCTGACATAAGACTTCAGTTCATCCATCCCCCTGCCTTCATGTGCACTGATGACATGGACCGGCACGCCGAATGCGACAGATTCAGCCTGTCTGACCTTTTCCTCTATTCGATCGCCAATATCGGCTTTGCTGAGGACGATGACTGGATTGGCTCCGCTCTCCCAAGCGAGCGATAGATATCGTTCGATTCTTCTGATGTTGAAATCCCGGTTGAGAGCATTGACGAGAAAAATCGTGTTTACATTGGCAGCCGTGATTTGTTCCACAGCCGGATCACCCGGAGCCTTGCGCGAAATTTGGCTAAAGCGGGGAACAATGTCAACGATCGTCCCCTTTTTTTCATCTTCCCGCGGACGCATATACACCCAATCTCCCACAGCCGGAAAATCCCCGCTCGTTTCCGCTTCAAACCTCAGCCTGCCGGAAATTTCGGCAAGCCATTCCCCCTGTCCGGTAAAAACCCGATACAGCCGCTTATGCGGAAGGGCGACCCTTCCCAGCACAAGGCCGCTTTCTTTCATATCCTTTAAACGGTGGCTAATATAGTTGACGCCTAATTTTGATAAATTCAAATAAGTTTCCTCCCATTGTCTGATGATATTAAAAAAAGAGCCCGCAGGCCCTTTTTTTCGCTCCATCTAAGCAAAAAATCCATGAGCCGTACTGACACAGCCCATGGAATATCACCAGATCAAACAAAGGTAACCGGTCATTTATTTGACATGGGCTGTGCTATGAATAATTGGCTTGCAAACTTCACAATCTGTCTTCTCATCGCACATCCCTCTTTTCGAAAAATTTTATAATTTCATTATACAGAAATACCCACTATGCAACAAGGTTTATTTTACAAGATTCGAAAGCGTTCCGATCGGTT
Organism: Bacillus sp. JJ675; assembly: GCF_036963165.1. Lineage (NCBI taxonomy): Bacteria > Bacillati > Bacillota > Bacilli > Caryophanales > Bacillaceae > Bacillus > Bacillus sp. JJ675. Next base: position 110,396 of record NZ_JBALMR010000008.1, read on the forward strand.
CGATCGTGATATCGACCTGATCCCCTTCGTGCAGAAACCTTGGGGGCTGAAACCCGCTGCCGACCC
>NZ_JBALMR010000008.1:110484-111593 GCF_036963165.1 Bacillus sp. JJ675
CTTCAAGCGTCATTCCTTTTGACAGCGTCTCAATGATCTCGGCAACCGAAAAGATCATATCTTTCGTATCGCCCGACTGGCGGAGTTCACCGTTGACCCGCGTTTCCACTTTCAGCTGCTGCGGGTCTTCAATCATTGATTTATGTACAAGATACGGCCCCATCGGACATGTGGCGTCAAGGCTTTTTCCGATAAAAAACTGCTTATGCCGCTTTTGCAGATCGCGCGCAGTCACATCGTTGATAATCGTATAGCCGAATACATAGTCAAGCGCTTGTTCTTTCGGGATGCGTCTTCCCGTTTTGCCGATGACGACGGCCAGTTCCCCTTCATAATCTAGCGTTTCTGTCACGCCTTTGTGGGCATCGATCTCTTCAAGGTGCCCGATCACCGAAGTCGGCGCTTTTGTAAAGACCATGATATGTTTCGGAATGTCTGATTCGCTTCCCATTTCTATCGCATGGTCCCGATAATTTTTTCCGATGCAAAAGACGTTTTTCCGCGGCGTTGGAATGGGCGCCAGCAGCTTGACATCTGACAGCGGATAAATATACGAACCGCTTTCTTCGGTATTTTTTTTCTTTGACCACTCGACAAGCTGTTCGACATGCCGGACGAACTTGTCGCCCTCGCTCACGCACCCGATGAGCGTTTCAGGTATAGTCTCAAGCTCAAACAGCTTTTTTTCGGCTTTGTGCAAATCCATGATTTTATCGCCAATGACAAGTCCCACAAATTGACGGCTGTGCAGCACTGCTGTCGCAAACTTCATTCAAAATTCCCCCGCAGTTAGATTTCAGCTTAACTTTTTTTTATATTCTCCAGACCGTTAAAAAATCCTTTCTGCAATGTGAAAACCCGTTCTAAAGTCCCGGTTTTCACACCTAAAAAAATGGCGGCTCACAATGCAGTAAGCCGCTTTGATTATACTTTGCGATATTTGACCTCTGTTACATTTCCCTCATAATATTCCGTATATTTTTCATAGCCGTGTCTCGTTTTTCTGTAATGCTTTTTCTTGTGAGAACGATATTCAGGCCGCTTGTGCCCGTATTCCGGTTTTTTGCTTTTCTCGTGTTTTTTCCTTTTTTCATGCTTCTTGCTTTTCT
>NZ_JBALMR010000008.1:111782-112091 GCF_036963165.1 Bacillus sp. JJ675
CTCCTTGCTTTTCTCATGCCGGTTGCTTCTGTGCGGCCTTATCCCCCACCACAGGTCAAAAATGCTGGCGGGCCTGGTTTCTTCGGCTGCCGGAGAATCAGGCTCACGGTCTAAATATTGATCTCTGCCCTCGCTCTTCAGCTGGTCTACCGCTTGTTGAATATCATGATCATGGACATCACTCATCTTTTAACCCTCCTATCCACCTTTTTATGTCCTGCTTTATCATACTCTAGAGTAGAGACAGGTGTACTGAGGCAAATGACTGTTTTATGCAAACTTAGGCCATGCGCTTTGATCTGCACCCTG